>CBIHQZ010001207.1:0-2644 GCA_966212315.1 uncultured Myxococcales bacterium | reverse complement strand
GGCCGCGCGAGATAGCTGTCGCGCGCACCCGCGAGCACCATCGCGATGCGCGTGGTCTCGAAGAGCAAGCCGGGTTCCTGATCGTTGCGCGCGCCGAACGCGGTGCCGACTTCGAACAAGCGCGTCTTCGGCACGTTGTGGCGATAGGCATGCGAGACGCTCGCGAAGAGCTTCGGCAAGAGCGAGGGCCGCATGATCGACCGCTCGACCGAGAGCGGATTCGCGATGCGTCCGACTGCCGTGTCGCCGAAACCGGCGGCTTCGATTTCGCGCGGCGAGATGAACGCGAAGCTCACCGCTTCGTCGATGCCGAGGCCGACCATCGTTTCGCGGACGCGGCGTCGCAGCGCATAGTCGCGACGAGCACCGGCGCGCGCACCGGACGTGGGCGGGCGCTGGCCGGGGATGCGATCGAAACCGTGGATGCGGCCGACTTCTTCGATGAGGTCGATCTCGCGCTCCACGTCGGGACGGTGCAACGGCACATCCACTTGGATCGCGGTCGCGTCGTTGCTCGCGACGCCGAACGAGAGTGCGCGAAGAATGGCTTCACTGCGTTCGTGCGGAATCTCGATGCCGAGCACGTCACGAATGCGCGCATGCCGGAGCGTCACGCGACGCGGCGTGATCGGCGCCGGATACGCATCGACGGGTTCGCCGACAACAGTGGCTTCGGCGAGTTCGGCGATGAGCGACACGGCCCGGGCGAGGGCGCGCGGAATCCCGTTCGGATCGACGTTGCGTTCGAATCGATGCGACGACTCGCTGTGAATCGCGTGTCGCTTGGAGCTGCGCCGAATTCCGCGCGGTTCGAAGTACGCGCTCTCGAGCACGATGGTCGTCGTGTCGTTGGCGATGCCGCTCTTCTCACCACCCATCACCCCCGCGAGTGCGAGTGCGTGAGTTCCGTCGGCGATCACCAGGTCTTCTTCGGTGAGCGTGCGTTGCGTGCCGTCGAGCGTCTGCAGGGTTTCGCCGGCAGTCGCAGTGCGAACCACGATGTGTCCGTTCGCCACGTGACGAAGATCGAACCCGTGCATCGGCTGCCCTTGCTCGAGCATCACGTAGTTCGTCACGTCGACGACGTTGTTGATCGGGCGAACGCCGAGTCGTTCGAGTCGCGCGCGCATCCAGAGCGGCGACGGACCGACTTTCACATCGCTCATCACCTGCGCGTCGTAGCGCGGACATCGCTTCGCATCGTCGATGCGGACCTGCACGGATTCACCGGCATTCGCCGCGCGAGCACGCGACGGCTTCGCGGGGGAGGGCGGCGCGAACGGCAAGCCGAAGAGTGCAGCCACATCGCGTGCGACACCGATGTGCCCGAGCGCGTCGGGTCGATTCGGCGTGACGTTGAGCGCGAGAATCCAGTCTTCGAGTGCGGGATTCGCCTCGAGCAGCGTCTGCCCCGGCGTGCCCGCGCGAAGAATGATGATCCCGGCGTGATCGTGCCCGAGCAGGAGTTCGTCCTCGGCGCAGAGCATGCCCGTCGAAACGATTCCTGCGATCGGCTTCGGTTCGAGCGTGAAGGGCACACCTTTCTTGTCGAACACGCGCGCACCGATCGGCGCGAAACACACGAGTCCGCCCGGCGCGGGGACATTCGGCGCGCCGCACACGACCTCGATCGGCTCGCTCGTGCCCGTGTCGATCGTCACGAGCGTGAGCGGGTTCTTGCTGGTCGGATGCGGACGCGAACTCACGACCTTCGCGACCTTGATGGCCGCGAGATGCGCGCCGACGTGTTCGATGCCTTCGACTTCGAGGCCGGCGGCGGTGAGTTTGTCAGCGACGGCTTGCACGCCCGGATCGGTGCCGAGCAGTTCTTTCAGCCATTGATACGAGATCAGCATGGGTCAGAGGCTTTCGAGGAAGCGGGGGTCGTTTTCGTAGAGCAAGCGAATGTCGGGGATCGCGTAGCGCTGCATCGCGAGGCGATCGATGCCCATGCCGAACGCAAAGCCGGTGTACTTCTCGGGGTCGTAACCGACGTTCGAGAACACCACCGGGTCGACCATTCCGCACCCGAGGATCTCGATGAAGCCCGTTCCCTTGCACACGCCGCACGACGGGTTCTTCCCGCGGCAGATGAGGCAACCCATGTCGAGTTCCGCACTCGGCTCGGTGAACGGGAAGAAGCTGCCGCGGAACTTGGTGGGAACGTCGGCGCCGAAGAAGCGATGGATGAACGCTTCGAGTGCGCCGCGCAGATGCGCCATCGTGATGCCGCGATCGACCACGAGGCCTTCGATCTGCATGAACATCGGGCTGTGCGTGACGTCGTCGTCGCGGCGATAGACCACGCCGGGCGCGACGATCATCACGGGCGGCGGATGCGAGAGCATCTCGCGGATCTGCACCGGCGAGGTGTGCGTGCGGAGCAGCGGCTTCTTCTCGGGACGATCGGTCTCGAGGAAGAAGGTGTCCTGCATGTCCATCGCGGGGTGATCCGCGGGGAATCCGAGGCGCTCGAAGTTGTTGAGCGCGTACTCGGTCTCGGGGCCTTCGGCGACGTCGAATCCGAGCGACACGAAGGTGTCCACGACGTCGTGCACGACACGCATGATCGGGTGGATGCGGCCTACGCGCGGGGTGCGACCGGGCATCGTGACGTCGATGGGTTCGACCTCGAGTTCACGCG
>CBIHQZ010001206.1:0-2650 GCA_966212315.1 uncultured Myxococcales bacterium | reverse complement strand
GATCGGCGCGACACTCGTCGTGGCGCGAGAGAAGCCGGCCCTGGTGCTGGTCGACGTGGACATGGCCTCCATGAGTGGCGAGCGCGTGGTCGGCGGCATCAAGTCGGGGCCGCGTACGGCCGGCGTTCGCGTGGTGCTCTACAGCGATCGCGATGCCGATGAACTGGATTCTCTGGCGGGGGGATGCGGCGCCGACGGGTTCATTCGCAAGGGCGGCGACGCGGTGGCATTCGTTCGTCAGGTTCGCCGCTTCGCAGCGACAGCGCGCTGAGTCGCGCCGCGGTCACCGTTCCGTGCTCTTCGCGCAGGCGCGCCGCACTTCGGCTACGTCGAAAAGCGGATCGTTCACGGCTGCCCGAAACGCAACGGGGAGCGGCCCTGCGTCGAGAAGCGCGGCGACGTGGGCCCGCGCCTGCTCGGCTCGATCGCAACGACCAACCCGCTCCCATGCCCCGGCGAGAAGAAAGCTGGCCGGCCAGAAGTTCGTCGCGAGAAGCGCCGCGCGACGGAGCGCATCGACTGCATCGCGGAAGCGCCCCGCCTTTCGACATGCGAGGCCGAGGTAGTAGTGCGGCTCGGGGGCCGTCGGATCGAGGACGATCGCTTCTCGCAGTATCCGCTCGGCGTCGTCGAATGCGTGATTCGCGATGGCCGCGAAGGCTTCGTCGATCTGCAGTGAGAGCGGCGCGCTGCGGGGTGGCGCGGCGCCGACGGGTTGACCAGGCGGCGGCGGGGTCGGGGTGCTCGTGCGCGCGGGCCGGTGCGCGTAGCCGATGCCACTCGAAGTCGGCACGCGACGCAGTGGAATGTCCGTCTCTCGAAACGTGAAGTGATCACTCGCACCGAGAAACAGCGTGCCCGCTGACGCAAGGCGCGCGGCGAGCAGCGTGACCAATCGCGCGGCGTCGCGATGGTCGTAATAGATCAGCACGTTGCGACAAACGATCGCGTCGAACGGACCGATGCTCGCGGCGGGCGACTCGCAGAGATCGACGCGCGCGAACCGGACGCGCGACCGGACGGACGGCTTCACGACGAACGCATCTCCGTCGTGATCGAAGAAGCGTGCGAGACGTTCGGGCGACACGTGGCGGAGCGCATGCTGATCGTAGCGGCCCGAGCGTGCGATGCCGAGCGCGTCGTCGCGGTAGTCGGTGGCGTCGATGTCGACCGAGACGTTGCGCTCGATGGCGAGCATCGCGATCGAGTAAGGCTCCGCGCCCATCGAGCATCCTGCGCTCCAGATGCGCGCGGGGGTGACACTCGGTCCGCGAGGGATCAGCGCTTCGACGATGGCGACGAGTTGCGGCTCGTCGCGAAAGAAGTGCGTGTGTGTGCTCGGCGTCGATTCATCCGGCATGGCGTCGTGTTCCGACCGCGGTGCGAAGAGTACCGGCGATGTCTTCGAGTGCGATGAATCGCTGCACGGCGCCCGCGTCGGCGGCGGCCTTCGGCATGCCGAACACCACGCTCGATGCTTCGTCCTGCGCAAAGGTCTTGCCGCCCGCTTCGCGAATGGCACGTAGACCTCGCGATCCGTCGCGACCCATGCCCGTCAGTACGACGCCCGCACCATTCGCCCCGAACGATTCCGCGATCGACGCGAGCAAGAGATCGCCCGACGGACGGTGAACGACATCGTGCGGTGCTTCCGAAAGGTGCACGCGCGCGACCGAGTCGAGCGTCATGTGCGCGCCGTCCGGCGCAAGGAGGAGGCGCCCCGGTTCGCAGCGATCGCCGTCGCGCGCGACGCTGACGTCGATGGTTCCGACGGTGCCGAGCCAGCGAGCGAGGTTGCCCACGAAGCCGGGCGGGAGGTGTTGCACGACCGCGATTCCGGCATCGAGTCCGCTCGCGAAGTCGACCAGCAGTGATTGCAGCGCTGCGGGCCCGCCGGTGGAGGACACGATGCCGACAACCTTTGCGAGCTGTCGAATGGGTCGTGCGGATGAATCGCGCGGACGGCGCCAGCGACCGTCGAGATGACGAATCGGACGAGCGCGGGCGGTCATGCGCACGCGTTCACGCAAGGCCTCGGCCTCGGCAGGCGAGAGCGGCCAATGGGTCGGCTTCGCGACGAGGTCGATCGCACCGCGTCGCAACGCCTCGAACGCGAGTTCGCCGCTGCGCCCGCGTGCATCCGCGGTGAGCATCAAGACGGGAGTCGGCGCGTGGGCCATGATCGACGTGACGGCTTCGAAGCCATCGAGGACCGGCATGAGCACATCGAGCAACACGACGTCGGGACGCGTACGCGTCGTCTGATCCACGGCATCGGCCCCGTCGGACGCTTCCGCGACGATCTCGAACTCGGGATCGGCGCCGAGTACGTCGCGCAGCACTTCGAGGAACACCGGCGAGTCGTCGGCAATCAGGACGCGAATCACGAGACGCCTCGGGTCCGCGAAACGAAACGCGCAACGGTGTCGATCAGCGTGTCGCGCCGCAACTCCGACTTGAGGAGGTAACCGTCGGCACCGAGACGCGCAGCCTGCCGGCGATCGGCATCCGCGCCGAGCGTACTGAGCACCACCATCGGGAGGTCTCGCCACTTCGGCGTCGCGCGGACTTCGCGCAGTAGTTCGAAGCCGTCGAGAACCGGCATGTTCAAGTCCGTGACGACGAGATCCGGAGACCATGCTTCGAGTCG
>CBIHQZ010001205.1:0-2651 GCA_966212315.1 uncultured Myxococcales bacterium | reverse complement strand
GCGCTCGCTCCGGCGTCCGCGGCGAGCGCGAGAACATTCGCCGCCGGCAGGTCGTTCTCGGCGAGGGGGATCGCGACCGTGAACGTGGTCTCACCGTCGGGCGTGCTCGTGACGTCGATGCGGCCGTGGTGAGCCTCCACGATCCCTTTCGCGATCGCGAGTCCGAGCCCGAGCCCGGGGATGTTCGATTCGCGCGTGCGAGCGGTCCGGGTGAATCGATCGAAGATGTGCGCGATTTCCTGGGGCGCGATCCCTCGACCGCGATTGGTCACCGAGATCACGCCAGATGCTCCCTCACGGCGCGCGACGAGCGAGATCTCGCTCCCTCCGACCGAATACTTGAGTGCGTTGGTCACCAGGTTTCCGACGACCTGGCGCATCCGCACGGCATCGACGTTCGCGTACACCGCACCGCTCGGAGTCGAGAGTGTCAATCGCTGGCGCGTGCCCGCATCGACTAGCTCGGTGACCGTATCGCGCACGATGCTACCGAGGTCTTCACGCTTGCGATCGACAGAGAGTCGATTCGATTCGAGTACGGTCACCTGCAGAAGGTCGTCGATCATTCGCTCGAGCGTTCCCGTCGCGCGCCGGATCCGGGCCACGTGCTCTCGCGCGCGCGGATCGTCACCCAGTGAAACGAGCAGCAGGTCGCTCGAGAGTTTTACAACCGAGACGGGTTGGCGAAGATCGTGCGCGACGAGGGATGTCCATTCCGTGCGCAGTCGCTCGAGTTGCTTTTGCGCGGTGATGTCGCGAGCGACGATTACGGCGCCGATCAGGCGTCCCGGGGCGTCGTAGACGGGCGCGGCGTCGACGAGCAGCGGCACGTCGCGTCCGGCGGCCGTTCGCACGAGATACTCTTCGCTCCGCACCGTTTCGCGATCGCGGATCACGCGCGTGAGTGGACGCGCGTCGGCAGGAACAGGGTCGCCGGCCGGCGTGCGGACGTCGAACATCGCACTCGTGCCGAAGACCGCGCGCGACGCGGCGGGAGATTCGAGCGCGAGCGCGGCGCGGTTCCGACGTGTCACCCGCGCATCGAGATCGATGAGTCCGACCGGGTCGGGCATCTGGTCCATCATCGTTTCCATCCAGGCACGGCCGCGCGCCTCGCGTTCGTACGCACGCGCCACTTCGATCGCAGATGCCGCGCGGTCCGCGAGCATTCCGACGATCAGTGCGATCTCCTCGTGCGTTGCTGCGTCGGGACCGGCGCCCGGCACGATGAAGAGGCATCCGATCGTGTCGTCACGAAAACGAATCGGCGTGCGGATCGCCGCGGCGAAATCGGGTCGATCGACGACAGTGTGCCCGGCGCGCGGAACGACGCCGCTGCGCTCGACGTCGCGACCTTCGGGTCCGAGTTCGACCCATGCGGTGAATGGCAATGCGGGAACGGCGCCGATGCCGATCGCCGTCGTCGCAGCTCGAGTCATCGCTGCGGCCTGCACGGCGATCTCGTGGACGACGCCCGCCGAGCCGTTTCGCTCCATGTCGACCAGCGCCGCGGATACGCTGCGAGCGGCCGTGTTCGTGCGTTCGAGTGCCCGCGCCAGTCGCCGCTCTCTCTCCACCGCTCGCTCGAGCGCGAGTTCGGTCGCGTGACGCGCACTGAGATCGTGCGAGATGGCCGAGATGCCTACGATGCGGCCGGCGGTGTCGAGAATCGGCGACAACGTCGTTGCGGCGAACAGTCGTGACCCGTCTTTGTGAACGCGGAATCCTTCGAGCACGGCGCGCCGGTTCCGCGACACGACCTCGCGACGCAGCGCGGATAGTTCCTCATGTTGTTCGGGTGGAAGGATCGCGTACACGGACCGGCCGACGATCTCGTCCGTGCGATAGCCGTAGAAATGTTCTGCCGCGGCGTTCAGGGCGCAGACGATTCCATCGAGATCCGTGTCGACGATTGCGTCCGTCGAGCTGGCAACGAGACTCTCGGCGCGTTGCTGGGCGCGCGCCTCACGCGAGATCAGCCGTGCCATTGCGAAGAGCAGCACGATGGTGACGAGAAAGCTCCCGACCGCGAGCGCCGCGGACGCGATCGGAACACCGTTCGGCGCGGAGCGAGCGAGCCTCAGGAGCAGCGCCCAGAGGGCCGGTATCGCGATGGCGAGCGGAAGAACCCGTCGAAGCAGCCGACCTCCTGCATCTTGCGCGGTGACCGGCTGCAAGAGTCCGCGAGTCGGTCGCGCGAAGAGCACACCCACCGCGAGGGCGAGCAGTGCAAACGCGCTTGCGATCGCGACACCCCATCGCTGCTCGGCATAGTGGTAGAAGGCCGGCGCATCGAAGGCGTAACCCGCAATGGCGACGAGTGCGATCGCGGCGGTGCCGAGCGCGATCCAATGCGCGACGAACCTCTCGCGGACCCGTTGGTCCAGCAAGAGCAACGCACCGTCGAGCAGCGCGACGGCGATCACCGTGGCGATCGCCGGGCGCGCGAGTCCGATGCGTGGCGACATGATCGCCAGCGCTTCGATCGCGAGCGACCCGATCGCACACGCTCGACCGAGAAGCCGCCCCCGAGCGGACGGATGGAGCATGCCGAGGAGCGCCACGCTCGAGAGGACGAGGGCCACTGCAGTGCCGGGAGAGCTGTAGCTCGGCGTAAACGCACGCAGCCCCGCAGCCTGGCGTGCAAGCAT
>CBIHQZ010001204.1:0-2661 GCA_966212315.1 uncultured Myxococcales bacterium | reverse complement strand
AGCCTCACGTTTCCCCCGGCAGCTGAAGCTGCGGGCAACGCTTCCAAAGCCTCACGTTTCCCCCGGCAGCTGAAGCTGCGGGCAACGCTTCCAAAGCCTCACCTACGTGAGGCTCGCGACGGATCGGTGAAGCATCGGTGACGCGGTTCGAACGGACCTCGCCGTCACCGCGACCTTCGCGCAGGCGAAGGTTAGGACGCGTTGCCGCGGGTTTACCCGCCGGGCCCAAGGCCGGGCCGGGCCGGGCGGGCACAGGCCGGGCGGGCACAGGCCGGGCGGGCACAAGGCGGGCAGGCCCGGTGCCCCGTCGAAAACTTGACGGCCGTCCGAAGCCCCTCTTGCACCGCTTGCCTACACGGTGATACATCGCCGCCCAGATGAATACCTCGGCCCCCTGGATTCGACTGGTTGCCCTGGCCTCCATCCTCGTCGCCGTCCTCACGGGCTGCGCGGCCACCGACGACGAGACCTACTCGGAGTCGAACGGCACCGATGACCTCGGCGTCGGCGAAGTCGTCGGCGAGCAGACGTCGGCCGATCCGCGCACGTGGACCAACGCGCTCCGCTGCAAGGACATCCCGACGGTCGACGCGCTCGTCGATCCCGAGATCACCGTGAGCCTCGACGGACTCACGCTGCATCTTCGCGACCGTGCCGGCAGCTACGACCGCGTGTTCCCCATCGGCGTCGGCACCATCGCGAGCGACGGGCATTCGATCACGCCCACCAGCGACAACGCACCGACGGGGCTCTTCTACACGGGTCGCGACACGCACGAAGTCCGCGACGGTCAGTACGGTTACTACTACCCCTGCCGCATCTGGTGGCAGGACGGCAGCGTTCGCCGGCCGGTGTTCGCGGGGCTTCCGTTCATCCGTCTCGCCGGCCCGCCGAGCGCGAGCTACGGGATCCACGGACCGATCGACAACTTCGCTGCCGCGAACGGTGGCTCGCTTCGTCGCGGATACGTCTCGCACGGATGCATTCGAATGAGCGCGGAAGACGTCGTCGAGGTGTACGCGCGCATTCACGGACACGCGCGCACGCCGGTGCGGGTGCAGCGCGAAGTGGAACGCAACGATGCCGGACGCGCGGTCGATCTCGCGCAGCGATGGATCGGCGCCGAGTGCGATCAGGACGCGGATTGCAATTACACGGGCGGGATCTGCCGAGTGAGCGTGGGCGCGGCGAACGGCACGTGTTCGATGGCGTGCACGCGCGGATGCCCCGATCGCGACGGCGCGAATCCCACGTTCTGTGCGCGCGAAGGGACGTCGAGCACGGTGGGGTACTGCATGCCGGCCGCGTCGACGACGTGGAACAACCAGTGCGCGCGGTTCGACGATCGACTCGATTACGCGCGCCTCGTGTCGCGGCCCGATGGCAGTGCGCGCGGGGATGTTTGCCGGCCGAGTGCGTGAGAGCGGCGAAGCTCGCCACCATCAGCTCGGTCTGCGCCTCAGGCGTGAGCGCGACCCTCATTCCTTCGGGCGTCGACCGAGCAGCTCTGTCCGGACAACCGTCCAGTCACGGCTGCTCGCCCATCCCGACCTCAAACCTGCACGCGCGCGGCGCTCGATCTCGCTCTTCCACGCACCTTCGACGTGCGCGTCCGGCTCGTCCTCGCAACTCGCGACGAGTGCAGCAGCCAACTCCTCGCGCTGCTCCGGTGGAAGCTTGAGCGCTTCGCGGAGAAGGTCTTCGGTTCTCATCATCGAAGGTCTAGGACACCACGTGGACGACGACCACGCCTCACCCACGTTCGACGGCGGTCCAGGCGGACGCTGTCACCCCACTCACCGACCCGGCAACACCACCGTGCGCCGCACCGTCCGCGAGGTCGGATCGAAGAAGCGCACCGTGCGCGTTTCGAACTCGTCGAGCACGAGCAGATCGTGGTTTGGCAGGATGTTGATCTGCCGCGGCCGCCAGGGAACCTCGATGGTCGCGCCGACTGCTTCGCGACTGGGCGCTCTTCGATCTCGGCGCGCTGGCGGTCGCGCTCGTCGCATTGACGTGCGCGTTCACTGGCGCCGTACGCATGGCGAACGAAACGCCGATGAGTGCGCGGTCCGACCCGCGACCGATCGTCGCGAGATCCGTCGCGCTGGGATTCTTTTGGCCGGCGTTGGTCGTCGTTGCGCATTGCGTGCTCGGAAACCGATTCTCGATCTGGCGTCATCCCCTGGTCGCGCCGTGGGTCACCGCGTTCGGCGCAATGGCTGTCGTGGCAACCCTCGAGTTCGTGCGGATCCAACGTCGGCACCGCGAGCGAACCGATTGGTTCACCGTCGCCCTCGTCACGGTATCGGCGACGACCGCGACGTTCGCAGGCGCCCGAGCAGACCAGTTCGCCGTCGAGACTCCGCGCTACTGTCGCTGGTTCAAAACCCCGACGCCGCTCGGGCTGTTCCAGGAAGAGGCGGACAAACTCATCGACGGACGAAGTGTGCTGTGGGTTGCCGTAGCACTCGCAGCGCCGTTCGTGATCGCCCTCGTCGCCGCGGCGATTGGTGCGTTGCGAGAGCGGCCGTCGCGTAGCGCGGCGCTGGCTTTGATACCCGCGATCGTCCTGCCATTCGCCGGACTGCAGGTACTCCACGCGCCTATCTTCGCGTTCGCGCTAACGCGCGTCGACCGCCTCGCGGACTTCGACGAGTG
>CBIHQZ010001203.1:0-2662 GCA_966212315.1 uncultured Myxococcales bacterium | reverse complement strand
ACGGCGGCGCGAATGACGCCGGCCACGTCGATGGATTCAAGCTCGAGCCGAAGCTTCCCGGTGACGATCCGACTCACGTCGAGAACGTCTTCGACGAGACGAGCCTGCGCGTTGGCGTTTCGTTCGATGACCGCGAGCCCGCGTTCGACGGTCGCCGCGTCGTTCTTCCGCGAACGCATCAGCGCGACCCAGCCGACGATCGCAGTGAGCGGCGTGCGCAACTCGTGCGAGAGCGTCGACACGAACTCGTCCTTGAGACGGTTGGCGTCCACGGCTTCGTGATAGAGCAGCGCGTTGTCGATCGCGATGCTCGCGCGTCGGGTGAGGTCCTCTGCGAGCGTGACGTCTTGAAGGTCGAAACGACGCCCCGACTCGGCAACGATGAAACTGATCGCGCCCACGATGCTGCCGCGAACGCGCAACGCGACGCACATCGACGATCGCAATCCCAGCGCGCGGATCACTTCGAGCAGCTCGCGATCCGGAATCGCAGCGACGAGCATCTCGTCGTCGATGTCGGTCACCGTCTCCGTCACGCCCGTGCGCAAGACGTTCGCAACACCGTGCTGCCCGGCTGGATCTATGGGCCAGCGCCGCGCGATGTCTTCCGCGAGCGCGACCTTCGCTGGATCGACATGCGACACGGCGAGACGCTTGATGTGTCCGTTGCCGTCGATCATGTCGATCTCGACCCAGTCGGCTACGCGCGGGACCGAAAGAGTCGCCACCGCAGTGAGTGTCTTCACATAGTCGAGTGAGCTTCCGAGGACTTCGCTCGCCCGCGAGAGAAACTCCAGCGACCGTTCCGCGCGACGTCGCTCGTCGACATCCCGCATCACGAGCAGGTGGTAGTGCGGGAGCACGTTCGCCGTGGCGCTGTATTCGATCATCAGCGACGAACCGTCTGCCCGTTCGAGCGTCCACTCGCCACGATGCTGCCCGCCCGAGAGGAGCGGCCCCCACGCCGCGAGAGCACCGGTGCGCGAAGCGGGCGCGACGTGATCGAGCACGTCGGTGCGCAAAAGCTCGGCCTTCGACATACGCAGCAGGGCCTCGGATGCCGGGTTCGCATCGACGATGCTGCGATCGCTGTCGATCAGGATCATCGCGTCGAGCGCATGATCGAAGACTGCGCGGAACTGCTTCTCGCTCGCTCGGAGCGCGTCTTCCCTCTCGTGCGCAGCGGTCACGTCGGTCGTCACGGTGACCACGAACCTGATGTCCCGGGCCTCGTCGAAAATGGGCGTGGAGGTCACCCGCACCCAGCGTTCGCGCGCGCCGTGTCCTTCGCGAAAGCGCAGCAACTCACCGCGTACGGTCTCGCCACGTGCAGCGCGCCCCGAGGGAAGGTCTTTCGTCGGCACGACGTGGCCATCGACATCGGAAGTCGCCATCGACGTTCGGATCGTGCCGATGTCCGCATCGCGCATCACCTCCGCCGACGGGAACCCGCGCATCAGCGCAGCCACGTCGTTTGCGAAGACGATCTCGCCCTTACGGTCTTCCATCACGATGCCATCGGTCACGCCCTCGAGCACCGCCGCGAGAAGCGCGCGCTGTTCCTCGACTTCGGCACGGGCAGCGCGCTCGCGTTCGAGCAAGTCGCTTCGCTCACGTTCGTGAACGTGGGCTTCTCGCTGGCGAAGGCGCTCGGCGCGACGCCAGAGATCCACCAGCGACGCGACCTTCGCTCGCAGCGCGTCCGCCGGAAACGGCTTTGTCACGTAGTCCACCGCGCCGAGTTGATACGCACGCGCGACGTCGCGTTCGTTGTCGCGATGGGCAGTCAAGAAGATGATCGGCACATCGCGCGTGCGTTCGCGTTGGCGAATCAGCGCGGCCGTTGCCAGTCCATCGAGGCCCTTCATCTCGACGTCGAGCAGGATGACCGCGAACTCCTCGCGCAACAGCTTCTCGAGCGCGGCCTCTCCCGACGTCGCGCGCACGAGTTCGACGTCCAGCGACTCGAGCGTCGCCTCGAGCGCGATCAGATTCGCTTCGTAGTCGTCCACCAGAAGCACGTTCGGCTTCGGAATCACGATGGGCGACGGGGGAACGAGCGATGACATCGCGTTGGCTCACGATATCCCATCCGGACAACGAGCCACGAAGTGCCGTCGAACCGCTCTGCGGCAAGTGATCTCCGTCGGCTCGACTTCTCCGGCTGCTTAATCACCGCGGGCACGGCTCGTGAACCCGTGGTTGGTACCCGTGGAATTCGTGCTCATCGGTCTGGCTGCCGCGCTCGTTTGCATCGCGCTGAACGCGTTCTTCGTCGCGGCCGAGTTCGCGTTCGTATCGATCCGTCCGACGTGGGCCGACGAGATGGTGCAGCGCGGCCGTCCGGGTGCGATCACTGTAAAACGTGCGGTCGACAACCTCGACGAAGTGATCGCCGCGACGCAGCTCGGGATCACGATCGCGAGCATCGCGCTCGGCTGGCTCGGCGAACCGGCCCTGGCCCGTCTTTTCGAGCCACTCCTCGTGAAGATCCTGCCGGTCTGGCACCACGCGGCGGCGCACACGATCGCGACGATCTGTGCATTCACGGGCATCACATTCATGCACGTCGTGCTCGGCGAACTCGCGCCGAAGGCCGTTGCGCTCGGGACGCCCGAACGCGTGGCGCTGCTCGTCGCGCGGCCGTTGCTTCTCTTCGGCG
>CBIHQZ010001202.1:0-2681 GCA_966212315.1 uncultured Myxococcales bacterium | reverse complement strand
ACTCCGTGCTTGCCACAGTAATCCCGCATCTCTTGCGTCTCGGCGATGCCGCCGATGAGCGAACCCGCCAGACGACGATTGCCGCCGATCAGCGAGAACGCAGCGACCGGCGTGGGCTCGGGCGGCACACCGACGACCACCATCGTGCCGTGGTGCTTCAACATCCCGAGGTACGCGTTGTAATCGTGCGGCGCGGAGATGGTGTCGACGATGAGATCGAAACGCTGCGCGAGCTTCTTGAACGTCCCTTTGTCGCTCGTGACTTCGAAACCCTGCGCGCCGAGTCGCTTCGCGTCGGCTTCCTTCGCGCGCGACGTGCTCAGCATCGTGACCTCCGCACCCATCGATGCCGCGAGCTTCACCGCCATGTGCCCGAGCCCGCCGAGTCCGACCACTGCGACGCGATCGCCGGCTTTGCAGTTCCACTGACGCAGCGGCGAGTACGTGGTGATCCCCGCGCACAGCAAAGGCGCCGCAGCGGCCGGGTCGAGCCCGTTCGGGATCTTCAGCGCGAAGCGCTCGGTCACCACGATCGAAGCCGAATAGCCGCCCTGGGTGGGCGTCTTCCGATCCATCTCGGTGCTGTTGTACGTGTACGCCGCGCCGCGTTCGCAGAACTGCTCGAGGTCGTGCGAGCACGCATCGCACGTGCGGCACGAGTCGACCATGCATCCCACGCCGGCCGTGTCGCCGACCTTCAGCTTCTTCACGTTGGCGCCGACGTGCGAGACGCGGCCGATGATCTCGTGCCCCGGCACCATCGGAAACGCGCCGCGTCCCCACTCGTCGCGTACCTGGTGCAGATCGCTGTGACAGATCCCGCAGTGGGTGATGTCGATGACCACGTCGTCGGGCCCCGGGTCGCGACGCTCGATGGTGTGGGGCGCGCGCGGAACACCGGGCTTGCTGGCTGCGTAGGCAGAAACTTTTCGCACGGGAGACTCCTTGTTCGGGGCATTCCACATGGTCGATTCGCTGAGCGATCGCAAGGGTCCGTGAGAACGGATTTCGTGTCAGTGACCGCGCGCGCCGCTCGCGTTACACGTGCGGGATGCAAGACACGTCGTTTCGCTGCCACCAGAGCGTGATCGAGTTCCTTCGCGGCGACATCGTGGAGCAGGACGTCGACGCGATCGTGAATGCCGCCAACTCCACGCTGCTCGGAGGGGGCGGCGTCGACGGCGCGATCCATCGCGGCGCGGGTCCGGCCCTGCTCGAATCGTGTCGCATGGTCGCGGCGACGTTGCCATCGAAGCGCCTTCCCACCGGACAGGCCGTCATCACGCCGGGCTTCGCGTTGAAAGCGCGGCACGTGATCCATTGCGTCGGTCCCATCTACGACCGCATGCAGAGCGAGGCGCCCGCGCTGCTCGCGAGTTGCTATCGCGAAGCGCTCGCGCTCTGCCGGAAGCATTCGCTCACTTCGGTCGCGTTTCCTTCGATCAGCACCGGCGTGTACGGCTACCCGGTGGGCAAGGCCGCCGCGGTCGCATTGTCGACACTGCACGAATGGCTGCGCGCGCCCGGCTCACCGACGCTCGTGCGCTTCGTGCTGTTCGACGACGTGAGTCTTTCGACGTATCTCGGCGCCGCGAAGGCCGTCTTCGTCTGACACGACGATTCGATTGAACGACCGCGCGGGCTGCGGGGACTGACTGAGTGCGCGTGATCGGCACGGACGTCGATCGCCGCCAGGAGGTCTCATGTCGTACTCGCCGGAGTTCGCGCGTCGCGCATTGGTTCTTGCTTCGTTGGTCGCAGCACTCGCCGCGTGCGGACCGCAGGTCGTCGGCGGCGATGCCTCGGACGACACCGCCTCCACGGACGCGTCGTCGAATGGCGTCGATGCGTCGTCGAACAACGCGGATGGAGTGGTCACCCACGATCCCGGCACGCTCGCGGGGAGCTTCGCGGGAAGTGTCGATCAGGTGGTGACGAACGATGCGAACCCCGGCTCGCCGATGCTTTCGCAGGTGGGTCTCACGGTGACGATCGCGGCGGGGACGAGCAGCGATGCGCACATCTCGTTCGTCGCCGCGGGGACCAACGCATGGGCCTTCGACGCAACGCGCGCGGGCGACACGCTCACCGTGACCGCCGGTCAGATGGCGATGATCGGCGGTACGCCTTACACCGTGACGGCGCCGAGCACGATCGAACCGGCGAGCGGCGACGCGACCATCGCGCTGCGTTTGCACGGCGCGGGTTCGAACCCGCATGGCGCGGTGCTGCGCGGGACGCTGATTCGCACGCAGTAGGGACTTTGCGCTCAGCCGTTTCATGCAGACCTGCCCGCGCGCACTCCGCTCGCGCGTACTCCGCCCGCGCATCTTCACGACGGGGCGTATTTGGCTCGCGCGTACTCCGCTCGCGCAGACCCCCTTCCCCGCATCTTCACGACGGCTTGAGCAGCTCGGGGACACCCCCGAACGACACTGCGCGCTGCGAAACCGTGAGTGTCGTCCGAAGAGGGGCATGCACTGGCGATCGAGACGCGACGCGCGAGTGCCCCTCTTCGACCGACAGCGTCGCGCGTCGCCGCGTGTCGTGAGGCTGTCGGCCCGGAGGGGCGAGTGAACGCAGCGATGCAAGCGATGGGGAGGCGTCTGCGAAACGGCGTGAACGGAGCGACTCGAGCGGTGGGACCGGCCTGCGCCAATGCGAGGAGTCTGCGCCTCTTC
>CBIHQZ010001201.1:0-2683 GCA_966212315.1 uncultured Myxococcales bacterium | reverse complement strand
CGGCTGATGTCGCCGCCGTAGCACTTGGCGGTCACGTTCTTGCGGAGCGCGCCGAGCGTTTCGCGCGCGATGATCTTTCCACCGATGGCGGCTTGGATCGCGACTTCGTACTGCTGCCGCGGAATGATCTCTTTCAGCTTCGAGGCCAGATCGCGCCCGCGCTTCTGCGCCTTCTCGCGGTTGAGAATGACCGAGAGCGCATCGATCGCGTCGCCGTTGACCATCAGGTCGACCTTCACGAGATCGCCTTCTTTGTAGTCGATGACCTCGTAGTCCATCGAGGCGTAACCGCGCGACACGCTCTTCAGGCGATCGAAGAAGTCGAAGACCACTTCGTTCATCGGAATCTCGTACGAGAGGATCACGCGGTCGGTGCCGGCGTACTGCATCCCGATCTGCGTGCCGCGGCGGTCCTGGCACAACTGCAGGATCTGTCCGAGCGCGTTGGCCGGGGTGTGGATCGTGAGCTTGAGATACGGCTCGTCGATGTGATCGATGCGACCGAAGTCCGGGAGGCGCGCCGGGTTCTCGACGTTGATGGCGTCGCCGTTCTTGAGGGTGACGCGGTAGACCACGCTCGGCGCCGTGATGATCAGATCGAGGTTGTACTCGCGCTCGAGACGCTCCTGGATGATCTCCATGTGGAGAAGTCCGAGGAAGCCGCAGCGGAATCCGAAGCCGAGCGCTTCGCTGGTGTCGGGCTCGAATCCGAATGACGCGTCGTTGAGCCGCAGCTTGTCGAGTGCGTCGCGAAGAGCGGTGTAGTCCGAGCTGTCGGTCGGGAAGATCCCGGCGAACACCATCGGCTTCACTTCTTTGAATCCGCCGAGGGCCGACGTCGCGCGCTTCTTGGCGTGGGTGATGGTGTCGCCGATGCGCGTGTCGTGAACCGACTTCACATTGGCGGCGATGAAGCCTACTTCGCCGGGTCCGAGATCGTCGATGGCGACCGGGAACGGCGTGAACACACCGATCTCGACGACCTCGTACTCGCGCTGGGTCGCCATGAAGTAGATCTTGTCGCCCTTGCGGATCGTCCCCTGCATCACGCGGACGACGACGACGGCGCCGCGGTACGAGTCGTACCAGCTGTCGAAGAGCAGAGCCTGCAGCGGTGCGTTCGGGTCGCCCTTGGGCGGCGGCACGCGCCGGATGACTTCTTCGAGCACGTCCTTCACGCCGAGTCCGGTCTTGCCGCTGGCGGGGAGGGCGCGCGAAGTGTCGAGACCGATGACGTCTTCGATCTGCTGCTTCACCTTGTCGGGATCGGCGGACGGAAGATCGATCTTGTTCAGAACCGGGATGATCTCGAGATTCGATTCCATCGCGAGGTACACGTTCGCGAGGGTCTGCGCTTCGACGCCCTGGGTGGTGTCGACGACGAGCAACGCACCTTCACAGGCCGCGAGCGAGCGCGAGACTTCGTAGGTGAAGTCGACGTGTCCGGGGGTGTCGATGAGGTTGACCTGATAGGTCTCGCCGTCGGCGGCGGTGTACTTCAGGCGAACGTGCTGCGCCTTGATCGTGATTCCGCGCTCGCGTTCGAGGTCCATCTTGTCGAGGAACTGGTCGCGGGCCTCGCGGGAGGTCACGGCGCCGGTTACATCGAGGATGCGATCGGCGAGGGTGCTCTTGCCGTGATCGATATGCGCGATGATGCAGAAGTTTCGGATGCGGGACGTGTCGGTCGCCATGGCGGTGGGTGCAGCCCTCTAGCAGAGTTCGAGATCGGATGCGATCGCGGGTTCGCGGGTGTTGCCGTTGCGCGGTCGATCACGCAGGCGACGGATCGGCGTCCGAAGCGGCGGTCACGATCGCTGCGCGCGACGATGCGGTGCGGCGCGCGGCGGTGCGTGATGGTGTGTGGGTCGAAGGAGGCGAGAGGGATGCGAGGGGGTATCGCGGACGATCAGCCGCCGGTGCCGGTGCCGTGACCATGCCCGTGGCCGGTCGATGCGGCGCTCGGCGCGGGGCCCGAGGGCGCTGCGGTCGAGTGGGACGCTGCCGCTGCGGCAGGCGGCGCCTTGCGCGGCTGCTCGAGCGTCAACTGACCCGGAAGGAGATGTTCGTACTTCGCGAGCGCGAGTTCGATCCCTTCACGGATGTACACCGCGACGGGCACCTTCGTGCGCTCGTGCAGAACCTTCAGGCGGTCAGCCTGCTCCGGTTCGATGTAGACGGTGGTCGAGACCTTCTTGCGCGCCATGGTTCTCGGTCGGGTCTCCCATCCGGAAGCGGGTGTAGCAACCCAGGATGTCGAGTCGCTGCGATCCTGTTCGCGGGGCTGCTCCGAGTCGGTGACTCTCACCCCTCCGAGCTTTTCGTCCACGTTGAAACCGCCTTCTGTCGTTGAGTGAATGTACCGTAGATGCCGGTACATGTGTTGTCAATCTGCGGCGTCGGCGATGGCGGTAAGTATTTGAAATGATTCACTTGGGTTCGCCCTGGTCGAATTTGGGGTCGGCGATAGGGGGTCGGAAAGAGGCCTGCCGCGGCCGCACCGGGGGGTGCGACGGGGGAGGACCGAAGGACGCGCGAGCATTCGCGTGACGACCGAGAGAGTGATCGCGTCGGTCGTGACGAGCGCATCGATGCGCGCGTGAGTGGATGCCATCGAGGTGAGGTGGCTGCCATCGAGCTGTGGTGGCGCGTCGCGACGCGCCGGAGTCACAGCGTCGCAATC
>CBIHQZ010001200.1:0-2684 GCA_966212315.1 uncultured Myxococcales bacterium | reverse complement strand
CTAGGCATTGTGGGTGCGGTGGTCGGGGGTCTGATGGTTCATGCGCTCGAGGTGCACTATCACTTTCACGTCTCGAGCGGCTTCGCTGTCCGCGCGGGGGTCGCAGTGTTCACGCTCGCGATCTTCCATATCCTTTGGCTGCGCACGAATCCGCGGCGCTCGCGCTAACGCGAACTTCTCGTCGGGCCGATTTCGAAGAGCGCCGTGCAGAGAACTCGCGTCGCCCGGCGAACGGCGGCGGCGATCCCAGTTGATCGCACGCGAGGACCGGTGATTCCCGCCCTCGAGTGCTGGCATCGTCTAGTGATGAGCGAGTCGAACCGGAGCGTGGCGACTGCGCGCAGGCGCACTGCGTCGATCGTCGACGTCGACAGCACTCCGTCGTACGAACTGCTGCTGAGAGTGCGAGCGCCGTTCTCACTCGTTCGAACCGTGACCGCACTGCGTCGGATGCCGACGAACATTGTCGACGTACTCGACGGCGAGGGTGTCTATCAGCGCGCGTTCGAGACAACTCGAGGAATCGTGGTGTGTCGCGTCGACGAGGTGCGACACCACCATGCCGTTCGTCTTCGGGTGCACGGAGCAGTGACGGATGCGGTCGACTGGGGGAAACGGGTCGAGCGAATGCTGGGTCTGAACGTCGACCTGCGCGCGTTCTATCGCGCAGCCCGGACAGATCCGTTACTCGATGATCTGGTGCGTCGTTTCCGCGGCCTGAAGCCGCCACAGTATTCCGATCTGTGGGAAGCGTTCGTGAACGCAGTTCCTTTTCAACAGGTCAGCCTCGCTTCGGGAATTGCGGTCGTGCGAAGGCTCGTGGAACGTCTCGGTGTACAGGTCCGCTGCGCAGGCACGACGAGTTACGCGTTTCCCCCGCCGACGCGCACCGCCGCACTCTCACCGAGCGACTGGCGGGCGTTCGGTATGAGCGCGACCAAGAGCGCAAACCTGCGAGCGCTGGCACTCGCGATCTCGGACGGCACGGCCTCGGAAGCCCAATTACGGGCGATGCCCAGCGAGCGCGCGGCGGCGATCTTGTGTGATCTCGACGGCATCGGGCCGTGGAGTGCGGCGTTGATCCTCCTGCGCGGGATGGGGCGCCTCGACGTGTTTCCTGCCCGCGACTCGGGCGTGGCCCGGAACCTTCGCGACGTGTTTGGATTTGCCCCCGGTCGCGAAGAAGAACGCGCACGGCGACTCCTCGAAGAACTCGGTCCGAACCGCGGCATGCTCTACTACCACCTGCTTCTCTCTCGACTCGGAGCCATGTCCGACGCTCCACAGATGCTCCGCCCGCGGGCCGTTCGCGGGCGTGCTCCGTCTGCACGCCCCGACCGCGCGCGGTAGAGCCGCTTCAGAATGCGCAAGACCGAACCGGTTGGTGCTCTGATGTCCTCGGCACTGAGTCGGACGTGGGTACGCCGCAGTCGATCGTTCGGCGAGTGACGGCGACCGGAATCCACGTTGTGACGTCGCTTGAGGTGCGGCTCCCTCGCACGCTCGGCGCTGCCGCTGGACGCAGTCGTGCAGGAGACAACGCGAGGGAGGAACGAACGCACCATGAGCACTCGTGTCGCGATCAACGGTGTGGGGCGGATCGGACGCGCGATTCTCAAGTTGGCGATTGGCGAACCGTCGTTCGAGGTCGTCGCAGTCAACGACCTCGTCGACATCGAAAACCTCGCCTACCTGCTCCGATTCGACACCGTATACGGACGGTACAAGGAGTCGGTGTCGATCGACGCAGGCGACCTCGTCATCGCGGGACGGAACGTTCGCACGCTGCGAAGTCGGGATCCGTTGTCGCTTCCGTGGAAGGAATTGGGCGTCGATCTGGTGTTCGAGTGCACGGGCGCGCTCACGCGATCCGACGACCTCGAGAAGCATGTTCGCGCCGGCGCAAAGTTCGTGCTCCTGTCGGCGCCGTCGAAGGGTGACGACGTGGAAACCATCGTCCACGGCGTGAACGCTCCGGGTGGTCGCACGAACATCGTGTCGTGCGCGAGTTGCACGACGAACTGCATCACGCCGATCGTCGAGATCGTCGGCCGTCGGATCGGCATCGAGAAGGCCGTCATGACGACGGTGCATGCCTATACGTCCACGCAAGCGATCGTTGACGGGCCGAACACGCGGTTCCGGCGCGGGCGAGCCGCCGGAGCGAACCTCGTACCCGCGACCACGGGTGCAGCGAGGTCTACGACGCGCGCACTGCCGCAGTACGCTGGCTTGTTCGATGGCGTCGCGGTGCGGGCGCCCATCCCCGCTGGCTCGATCGCGGACCTCACGTTCGTGACCTCGCGACGTACCTCGGTGGAAGAGGTGAACCGCATCTTCTCGGAGGAAGCAGAGACCAAGCGCTACGCCGGAGTGCTCGGCGTGTCACACGATCCATTGGTGTCGTCCGACATCATCGGTGATCCACGCGCATCGGTGATCGATCTCGACCTCACCAAGGTCATCGACGGTGATCTCGTGAAGGTGATGAGCTGGTACGACAACGAGTGGGGGTACGCGAACCAGATGCTCCGCGAAGGGCGTGCGCTCATGGCCGCGCGTGCGATGTGATCTGACGCGCAGGCCGACGAAACACGGTCGAAGGAGGAGTGTCATGAAGCCGAACCCGCTCGTCGATCTCACGAAGCTCGGACAGAGCATCTGGATCGACTATCTCGATCGAG
>CBIHQZ010001199.1:0-2686 GCA_966212315.1 uncultured Myxococcales bacterium | reverse complement strand
TGAAACGATTGTCCGCGAGTCACCGGCACAGCAACGCGGTGCCCCTCTTCGGACGACACTCCCATTGATCCCTGCGAAGTGTCGTTCGGGGCGGGGCGAGCGCGCGACAGGTGAAGATGGTGGGAAGGGGTCTGTGCGGGAAGAGGTCTGTGCACTTCGCGACTACGCGACTACGCGATCATGGCGGCAGGCAGATGGTGCCGGAGCCGTATTCGCCGCAGATCTGCAGTCCACGCGGGGCCGGATAGTAGTAGGCCCACATGAAGCACATCTCGTCGTTGAAGCTCTCGCCGAAGTTGATCTGCTGATCGGTCGTGTTGTTGTAGTGGCACTGCAGGTGGAGCCCCTGGCCCGACTCGAGCTGCATCGGCGGATCGAACATCGTGAGGGGCGGATCCGACCACGAGAGCGATCGATGCACTTCGCGGACGTTGACCGACATCGACGAGTCGGTCGTCGCGTTCGTCGCGACGTTGATGGTCGCGAGCGTGCCGTGTGAATGCGTGTGTGACGTCAGGCCGAAGATGCGAACGCCCGACCAGGGGCGGTGATAGAAGTGCACGTCCGCCTGCGTGTGCGCGGGGATGTGGATGTTCGCGTTGCCCCAGAAGAGCATGTCCGCGGGCGTGAGCGCGACGGAGTCGTCGACCGAATGGATCGACGCCATGCTCGTGACGTCCATCGGATTCGCCGTCACGTTGATCGCGTGAAGCTCGATGCGAACCATCTGATTCGCTGCGATGCGCATCCCCGTGCCGGACGGGAAATCGATGTGCGCCACCGCGTTCTGCGCGATGAGAATCGGGCTGTCCGGGTTGCTGATGTTCTCGAGCCCGGAGAAGCCGTTGCACTCGAACGGGGTGGTTCGCTCGGTGGTCTCTTGCGACCGGTAGAAGATCAGGTGATGGCTCGCGGCGCCGAGCTGCGCGGACGCACTGCGCACGAACTGACCCGTCTCGTTTCCGAGACGCCGCAGCACGCACATCGTGACTTCCTGCCCGGGATCGAGATGGATCGGCCCGATCGGGGCGGCATAGTCGTGTTCGGCGGCGGGCGGAACGTCGACCTGCGGAACGTCGTCGTGCATCTGCAACGGGTTGTCGGCTGCGATGTCCGCGAGGGCATCCATCGCGGTGGTGACGTCCTGGTTCGACGTCGCGTCGGGGTTTTGCGTCGTCGTCCCGCACGCGCCGGCCGCGATGGCGAGGAGGACGAGCGCGGGGCGGCTCGTGGTTCGAAGGATGGTGCGCATCACCCGGGGATTGCGACACGCACGCCCGCGCCGCGCAAGGGTCGCGCAGCGGAGTTTCGATGTCGGTCTTTCTCGCACGTCGAATGGCCGAGCGGATAAGCTCGCGCCGCATGCCTCTTCCAGCTCCGCGGGTCGCGCTCGTTCTGTCGGGGTGCGGCGTTCACGACGGCACCGAGATCCACGAAGCGGTGCTCGCGCTCCTCGCGCTCGACCGACTCGGCGCGAAGGTACTGCACGTCGCCCCCGACGCCTTGCAGTCGCACGTCGTCGATCATCAGCGCGGTGACGTGGTCTCGAACGAAGCACGCAACGTGAGGACCGAAAGCGCTCGCATCGCCCGTGGCCCGGTGGGTGATCTCGCCGAACTCGACGTGAAGCAGATCGACGCGCTGGTGTTTCCCGGCGGATTCGGCGCCACGAAAAACCTCTCGGACTACGCGATGCGGGCGCGCGGTGTCGCCGTACATCCGGCCGTCGTCCGCGCGATCCAGGCCACCCACGCCGCGCGCAAGCCGATGGCGTTCCTGTGCACCGCGCCGATTCTTGCCGCCAAGGTCCTCGGCGCCGCGCACCACCCCCTGCTCACCATCGGACGCGACGCCGCGATCGCCGACGACCTTGCCAGCTTCGGCGCAAAGCACGAATCGACCGACGCGCGTGGCATCGTCGTCGACCGCGAGAACCGCATCGTCACGACGCCGGCCTACATGCTGGCGCAGCGCATCGGCGACGCGGCGCACGGCATCGATCTCGCGATGCGCGCGATGCTCGAGATGCGCTGAGCACACGCTGGCCTCGCCGCGGGCGATGATGCATATCCGCGCGACCATGCCGACTCCGCGAGACGAGATCGTCGCGACCGACAAACAGTTCGTCTGGCATCCGTACACCGCGATGACGCAGTACATCGCGAGCACCGATCCGATCGTGGCCGCGCGTGCGGAAGGACCGTACATCTGGGACGTCGACGGCACGCGCTACATCGACGCCAACAGCTCGTGGTGGGTGTCGGCTTTCGGGCATCGGCATCCGCGTCTCGTCCGCGCGCTGCTCGATCAAGCGGAGCGCATGCCGCACGTGTCACTGGCAGGCACCACGCACGAACCGGCGGCTGCCCTCGCGCGCGACCTCATCGCGATTGCTCCTTCGGCGAACGCGGCGGGCTCGCAGCAATTGTCGCGCGTGTTCTACAGCGACAACGGGAGCACGGCGGTCGAAGTCGCCATCAAGATCTGCGCGCAGTACTGGGCGCAGAACGGACGCCCCCGTCGCACGCGGTTCATCACCCTGTCGGGCGCATTCCACGGCGAGACCATCGGGGCCACCAGCGTCGGCGGCGTGAGCGTGTTCCGCAACGTGTTCGGCCCGCTCCTCTTCGACGTGATCCACGCGCCATCGCCCGCCGATGCAACGGGATGGGAGGCTTCGCTCGCG
>CBIHQZ010001198.1:0-2687 GCA_966212315.1 uncultured Myxococcales bacterium | reverse complement strand
TTCAGCCGCCGGGCCGACACGCAGCTCGTCTCACCGCACGCCGACGAACCGGATCCACGGACCGTAGGCCTGGAATGCCGCGGTGAAGCCATCCGCCATCCGCGGATCGAACTGGCACATCTCGCCGTCGATGCGCGTGCCGTCGCCGTCGATGCACGTGACGATGCGCGGCGCGACGCGTCCGGTGCCGGGCGTCGCGATGTACGACTCGAGTCCGTCGTTGTCCAAGTCGACATCGGGCTGCTGCGGGCCGACCGCGAACGAACCGATAATCGGGATCATCACGGTGTAGCCGCCCACGAGTGCTTCGAGGAACGTCCCGCGCGTGCCGCCCCCGCCCCCACCGCCGCCACCACCACCCGCGATGAGCGAGAAGAAGTTCGGCACGCTCGCGAGGTCGCGTGCGACGACCGCCCCGCAGAGCTGCCCGTCGTTGGTGCCATCCGCGAGTGAACCGAATCGCGAGATGCGAGTCATGTCGTTCGAGATCGTGCCGTGAAGGCTCGAGCGACCGAGGTGGAACGAGAACGGCATCCCCATCGGGCCCGGTAGATCGAGCAGGATGTCTTCCGGCCCGCCGTCGAGATGGGTCATCAGGATGTTGCTCTGATAGTTCGCCGCCGGCAGACCCAGCGCGTTCAGCGTCGCCATGCTCACCCGCTGCGGGTTGCCCGGGTCGCCGTTGTTCTGAACGTCCATGTCGCCGTCGAAGCCGCGCATCCAGCCGACGCGAATGTTCTGCTCGCTGATGCCGAGCGGATCGCGCAGCCCGATGAATCCGAGCTGCAGGATGAAGTTGCCGTTCGAGATGCCGTTGGTGATGGCGGTGTTGAGAATCCCCGCCGCCGCGCCGAGCGCGCGCCCGAACGCGTTGTCGGGGCGTCCGTCGCCCGAGAAATCACATCCGACACGGCCGGTGTTGCCCGCGATGAAGAACGCTTCCATCGCGATGCCCTGCTCGCGCAGACAATCGGGTGAGCACCCGTCCCAGCGGGTGAGATTGCCGTCGTCGCACTGCTCGCCGGCTTCGACCGCGCCGTTGCCGCAGTTCAGGATCGATCGGCAATCCGCCGCGCAATTCGGGGTTCCGTCGCACAGCTCGCCGACCTGGAGATCCACGATGCCGTTGCCGCAACTCTCGTTCGAGAGGCAGTCCGAACGGCATCCGTCCGCCGAGCGATTGTTGCCGTCGTCGCAGATCTCGGCCATGTCGACGCGACCGTCGCCGCAACGCGCTTCCCAGCGACACATGCCGTTGCAGCCGTCGCCGCCCGCGTTGTTGCCGTCGTCGCACTGCTCGCCGGGGTCGAGCACCGAGTCGCCGCAGCGCGGAACACGCGAATCGACTCGCGGCACGTCGTTGCCTTCACCGTCGGCGCCGGGGACATCGAGCACTGTCGCGTCGGGCAGCGTGTCGGCGAAGTTCACGTCGCGCGTGCAGACCTCGCCGTCGCACACGTATCCGCCGTCGGGAACCTGCAGCACGGCCCGGCCGCACGCGGCGTTGGCGAGAGCGACGAGGGCGAGAGGCGCGATCGAAAGGGCGAAGCGAGAAAGTGCGCGGCGCATGATGCGCGGGAGTGTATCGCGGTTCCGGTTCGTGCTGCGACGACGTGCGGTGCGCTCGCATGCCCCAGTGCTCACGCGACACGACGCCGCGGCCTGCGCTAACGTCCGCGTCCTTCCGTGAGCGAAACAGCGCGCAATCCTCGGGTTCTCTTGTTCCGCGGCGCCGTTCTCGGCGCGGTCATCGGTGCAGTCTTCGGGGCTTGGACCTCGGCGACCGCCCGCCCCGTGGCCGAGGTGGTGGTGCCGACCGCGCGACCGTCCGCAGTGATGGAATGTCCCGACGGATACGCCCGCTCGGCGCAGTTCGACACCAGCGCTGTCGTCGACGGCACTTCCGCGCACTGGCTCGCGCGCTGCGATCCGCGCCAGTCGAACGCGCCCATCTCGGAGTCGCTCGAGATGTTCTGGTCGAATCACGCGCTGCTCGCGGCGGGTGGACGCAGCGCCGCGCTCCAGACGTTCATGCGCACCGTCGCGCAGAGCAGTCACCTGCTGCTCGAACCGCTGCACGACGTGCCGAACATCACGATCCACGGCATGCCCGCAACGGTCGTCGAAGCCGACGGCGCGCTTCGCCTCCCGCCGATGGGGGCGCGCGTATGGATTCTTCCCGCCGGCGGGTCGACCGTCGAAGTGATGGCGATGGCGACGCGCGAACGTCTCTCGCAAGCATCGGACGCGGCGCGCGCGATGATCCGTACGATCGAGGGGATCACGCCGTTCAGCGATCCCCCCCGCAACGAACGCTCGTGGACGGTCAGCGTGCAATGCCCCACGGGCTACGCGGATTCGACCCCTTCGGGCGGCGGCGTCGCGCTCGGGATGTACGTCGGTCGATACTGCATCGCGCCCGATGCGATGGGCGGTGCCGAGATCGTGGTCGCCGAGCTTCCGGGCGCCGCGCGCGACGAACACGGCGTGCGGCAAGTCCTCGCGCTCGCGACCCAGAGTACGCAATCGATCGGCGTCTCCACCGGCGCGGGCTTCGGCCCCACCGAGCACGAAACGTTGCGCGACCTCGACGTGCCGACCGCCATGGTCGAGATCGACACGCCTTCCGCGCGCATCCATCTCCGCGGCTACCTTCTTCCCGCCGGCGACGCGACGGTTTACGGCCT
>CBIHQZ010001197.1:0-2691 GCA_966212315.1 uncultured Myxococcales bacterium | reverse complement strand
CAATTCTAAGCCGGCGTCGTGCGCGGCTTGCGTGTTCGACGGCGAGTGTTCGGGCGGGTTCGATACGTAACGCGAGTTCTACGGGACCGACGAACTGGTGCCGGTGACGCTCGAGCGACTGCGTGTCGTCGATCCCGAGTTGCGTCTGTTCACGCACCACTTGAAACCGTTTCTCGCGCGGCTCGATGACTGGACCCCACCGGCTCCGTTTCGCGCGCCGACGCAACATGTCGACTCGCGCGCGGGGATCGTGTCGCTGCGTTTCGCCAGCGAGTCGGGTGGGGCGGCGACGATCGCGATCAAGCGACCCGGCGACGGCGTGGCCGGGACCGACCGCTTCTCGCTGCACGTCGAATCGAAGGACGCGAGTCCGGTGCGCCCTCTCGTCGAAGCACTGCTCGCGCAGTTGTGCTCGAACGCCGACGCGCGAATCACGCATCCGGTGGGCGACGAAATCGGGCGACGCATCGATCATCGCATCGGTGCGTGCATCTCGCGATTGCGTGCGCGCGCGCCGTTCGGAGCGCTCCTGTGGCGCGACGTACGCGTCATCGACGAAGGCCGCGGCGCGACCGTGTCGCTCACGGATCCCGATGGTGTGGGCGTGACCGTACGCTTCGCCGTGAGCGGTGCGAACGTCGCCGGCGGCTATCAACTCGATCGCGTGGTGGAGAAGCCGTCGGCGGAGTTGGTCGACGGCGTTCGCGCGGTCATGGCGGCGCTGCGGGCAGGGTGAGTCGAGGCTGCGGGCGATCGGTCGAACACTGACCTCGTTGGCGACGTCAGCGGCGCGCGTTCAGCCGAGCAACTCCGACAGCGGTCCGGTCGCGACGCGTGTCGGGCCCTCGTTGCCGAACACATCGAAGTCGACGCGAGTGGTCGCCGACAGTTGATACGGCTGCGCGCCGGCGACACGCCCGAGCGTGCTCCACAAGTTCGAGACCTGCCGATGGCTCGCACCGCTCGCTAGTCCCGGATAGACGATCGTGCGTCCTCCAGTGTGCAGCCCCATCGCTCCGCCGCCGATGAGTAGCGCGGGGAATTCGGTGCCCGTCGAGTGGTGCTGCTCTCCGTTGTCGGAGATGTACACGATGACCGTGTTGTCGAGCATCGTCCCTCCGTTGATCGGGTCAGGCGTGTTCTTCAAGTCCGCCGCCATGCGCGCGATGGCAGCAACCTGCTGGGCGGTGATCTCGTGGATCGTCGCGAGGTAGCTCGCGTTGCCGTCCGATTCGTGATGCAGGTTGTGTCGCGTGACGTCGCGATTCGCAGCGGTCGAGGCGCTCGGGTACTGCATGTCGAAATCGCCGCCGACACCCGAGCCCACGACCACGACGTTGGTGAGATCACCCTTGAGTGCAGCCGTCGCGAGTTCGAGCTGCGCCGCGAAGCGCTCCATCGGATCGTTGTCGACGTCCGTGTTGTGCATGTAGTGCGGATTGGTGGCGGGAGGCGTGGGGCGCACCGCGGTGAGACGCGCGCGTAGCGAGATCAACCGCTGCTGTCGTTGCGTGACGTCGTCGATCGCCGAGAGATACGACTCGAGCTTTCCGCGCTCGACGCTGCCGCCACTGAACGTTCCGAGCGCAGCACTCGCGTCGCGTCGCGCGAAGTCGAGGAGACGCCCGCGTCGATCGAACGCCGCCATGTCGGTCGCCGCCCCTACCAGCCCGAAGAGGGAGCTGTATGCGGCAGACGGGTCGACGATGAGCGGGGCCGAGCGTCCACGGTCGAACGCGCAGAGGCCGTAGTTCAGACGGAGCGAGAGGTTGTAGGAAACCCCGAGTCGCACCGCTTCGTACGGGGTGCTTCCGCGGACTGCCGGTACGGCGGCGAGTGCGGTGTCGATCGTCGGTCCGCCCGGAAGTCCGCCGAGCGAACGCGCGCAACTCAATGTGCCGTGGAACGATGAGTGCCCGCCGCCCGCGATGCGCGACGAGAGACCGAAGAGCACCGCGGTCTGCGATGCGAGTCCGTTGGCGGCGATGGCGCCTAGCGCGAGTGTCGCGTCGAACTGCGTGCTCCCTGTGACGATCGGCGACGAGTGCCCGTAGTTGTCGTACCACCAGCGATCATCGGCCGCGACCGCGTTACGCGCCGAAGCATTGATCGCACTTCGCGTGGCCGGGTCGAGCAGTGTGATCGGCTCGAAGCAGTTGCCTTCGACGACGAAGACGAACCGTTTCGAGCGCGGCGGGTCGGCGTGCGTGAGCCGCGACATGATCGGCACGAGCGCAATGCCGCCGGCGCCGGCGGCGAGTCCGCGAAGAAGGTTCCGTCGCGAGATCGAAGTCATCGAGCGCCTCCATTGACGGCATCCACGGTGCGATACGAGAACGTGTCGCTGCTCACGAGCGCGCCGAGCATCTCGACGAAGCCGCCGCTGTTGAGCGCCGACTCCATCTCCGCGAGCGTGCACGCGTCGGCGAGGGTTTCGTCGCGCCCCGCGAAGTAGCGGAACGCCTGGCGGATGAAGCACCGTCGCGCATACGGCGAGGCCGCAACGCTGTCGGCGAACTCGATCGCGTTCGCCATCGCGCGGTTGAGCGCAGGATCCGGGAGGTTCGTGATCATCGCGCTTCCGTCGGGCGCGTGGCCGTGATCGCTTTCGCGCACGAAACCGGCGTGGTTATAGATCTCGAACGGGAATCCGAGCGTGTTCATCAATCGATGGCAGCCGGTGCACGTCGC
>CBIHQZ010001196.1:0-2691 GCA_966212315.1 uncultured Myxococcales bacterium | reverse complement strand
AAGCCGGCGCCGAAGACGAAGGTCGCGGCGAAGAAGAGCGCGAAGCCCGCGGCGAAGAAGAAGCCCGTGGCGAAGAAGCGGAAGGGCTGAGCGATCGATGGCGACGCAACGAATCGAAGGCGAGCCGCAGTCGTTCGTCTCGTTCCTCCCCGAACGCGTCTGGTATCTCACCGCGAGTGGGACCGACATCTGGTGCCGTCGGCCGTACACGTTCTTCTTCACGTCGTCCGACGCGGCCGAGGCATTCGCGAAACGCGTCGGCACCGAATTCGAACTCAGCGCCATCGGCGTAGAGCGCGCGGAACTGGTGTCACCGGAAGGGCTCGATGCGCTTCGGCGAATGAACGTCACGCGGATCTTCATCGACCCGCAACACGACGAGACGAGTGGCGACGTGTTCGGAAGGATCCTGCGAATCGATTCGACGCAGTCGTAGCGAACGATCGCTACCAGCGAATTTCGTACACGGCGTCGGACGCGTTCTTCACGTCCACGTCGATCACCGTCTTCTCGCCGTACATCAACGCAGCGCCTTCGAAGTTGCCGAGCGTCGCGCAGTCGAGCCACGACGGAACGCCCTCGAACTCGACGCGCACCGAACGCGGACCCGTGGCAGCGGCTGCGATCTTCCCGACGCCGAAAACCATTCGCTGCACGTCGGGGATCTTCAACATCGCGGAGAGCAGATCGGGAACCATGCGAAGCGTGACCTTGCCGACGGTCGACTCCGCGAAGGGCTTCACCGAATCGCGTTCGAGCAATCGCAGCGCCTGCGCCAGTGGTTCGCGCGGGTACTGCTTCTTCGCGGCAGCGAGGCTGAGGCGCAGATAGTCCACGAACGGGTAGTTCGCGAACGGCACGTACGCTCCGAGTCGCGGAGGTGCGGAGAGCGTGGCGGACATGGGCTGCCACTCGTCCTTGAGGATCGAAACGAGACGGAAGAAGAACATCCCCTTCAGCTGCGCACCGCTCTGGATCCGGGCGAGCCGCTCGTCGGGATCGAACGCGATGCGAATCGGCTGATCGATGTCGGCGGTGAAACGTGGCACGCGCGCACTCTATCCCGTGCGCATCAGCGCTTGTGAACCTGGGCGTCCGCGATCTGCTTCGACACCTTGTCGCCCCCGAGTCGTCGCTGAATCGACGTCACGAGCGAGTGATTGATGCCGGCGACCATTGCCGCGAAGGTCTGCTCGAATGCGGCGACCGTGATCTCCGCGGGATTGCTCTTCACGGCTTTGAGCACGGCCGCGGCGACGTCCTCGGGACTGCGCGTTCCCGCGCCCTTCGGAAGCACGACCTTCGTGTCCGCGAACATCCCTGCGTCACGAATGAAGCCAGGGAACACGGTCGTCACGCCGACGCCGGTGCCGTGGAGATCTTCACGCAGTCCGAGCGCGAAGCCGCGCATCCCGAACTTCGTCGCCGAGTACATGCTCGTGCCCGGCGCCGCGACTTTGCCCGAGATCGACGAGATGAAAACGATCTGACCCCGGCCGCGCTCGCGCATCCCGCCCGCTGCATGGCGCGCCATCATGATCGGTGCGCGAAGGTTCACGTCGAGCGCTCGATCGATCTGCGCGTCGTCGAACTCGAGCAGCGGACCGCTCGAAGGAAGCGCGGCATTCGCGACCAGAATGTCGACGTGTCCTGCTTCGTCGATGCAGCGTTTCACGCTCACGCGATCACCGAGGTCGGCGACGATGACCTCCGCATCGATCTCTTTCGCGAGTGGCGCCAGCGCATCGGCGCGCCGCCCGGTCAGCACCACCGTCGCACCCGCCTTGTGCAGCGCGCGTGCGATGGCCTGACCGATTCCCCCGTTGGCGCCCGTGATGAGCGCGCGTGTCTCTCGCGTGATCTGCATGTCCGCGCTCGTAGTCCGCCGGGCGCGAATGGGCAAGTGCGGGGCGCGAACTACTGGTTGATGTCGATCGTGTAGCTGCCCGGATTGTTGCCGTCGACGAGCGCCGCATTGAGTCCGGGCAACTGCTGACCGAATACCGTACCCGGTGATTGCGCACTGCATCCGCCGCCGTTGTCGCGGCAGGTGACGACGCCGCCTCCGCCGGCCGCACCCGCGAGAAGCAGCAAAACCGGATCGGCGCCGCCGTTGGCACATACGTTCACGGTAACGGTGTTCTGGGGCGACACGAGGCACGTGGTCCACCAGTACATGTCCTCGCCCGTGAAGCCGGGGGCGCAGACGCCCTGATACATGCTCGGCCCGGGCTGGAGCGACCGAGACGTGGCGTACCCGCGTGGCGCCCAGTGGTCGTAGACGGGGGCCTGCAGATGTTGGAAATGCACCGTGGCGGAGCCGGCGGGTGTCCCCGCGCGCGTGCTCACGAGCAGGTAGTACGCGCCCGGATCGAGCACCGCGACGACCTGCGAGAGCGGCGTCGGAGAACAACCGCTGCCCATCGCGTCGTCGCTGCACACGACTTCGCCGATCTGTGACTGCGCGTACGGCGTCGTGCACGAGCGGTAGATCGCGAGGATGGTGTCGCCGATGCTGCCGCGAGTGTCGGCGTACACCACGTCGCGCGTTTGCACCGTGAAGCGGAACCACGCGTCCGCCGTTCCGACGCCGCACGGCGGGTTCGTGTCGTGCGCCATCAAGGGCAGTTCGGCGCGCGCGGTGACGTCGATGCCGTAGGGCGCGGTCGGAATGCTGATCGGGTTGACGCA
>CBIHQZ010001195.1:0-2694 GCA_966212315.1 uncultured Myxococcales bacterium | reverse complement strand
GCGGTCGACGGCATCAACACGACGAGCACGCCGATCGCTGCCATCACGACGACGAGCGCGAGCGACGCGGCTACTGACAGCGGACGCGGCGTTCGATCGGAAGCGGTTCGGGGGCGGCGGTGATCTCTTGCGACCACGTCACCTCGGTACATGTGCTGGCGTCGTTCGGCACAACACGGAAATGATGCGTCCCGGTTCGAAGAGTGAACACCCGCGAGGCGGCTGGACCGTACTGCACCATCGCACCGTCGTCGATGGAGTACTGGAGCCCTTGCGAGCCTCCGAGCCTGAGGTGGATCTCGCGGACGGCAGACGTCGCGGGGGTCGAGTGCGCGGCGTTCTGCGCAGTCGATGAAGACGTGGTGCGAGGCGTTGTCCGCGTCGTGGTGTGCGTACCGGTTGCGGCGGCGCGCGTTGCGGCGTCGGGCGCCTGGGCGACGGCCGCATCGGCGATCCGCGACGTGGCGGCGTCGGTGGAGGGAGCAACGTTGTTCGCGATCGGCGGATTCGCGACGACCGCATCGGGAACGTGAATCGGCTCGGGCGGGGGATCAGCATGCACGATCGGCGATGGCGGGGTCGGTCGCGTTGTTTCGTGATGTCCGAACTGCTTCACCCCGAACACGACGATGCCTGCACTCGCAGCCGCGGTGAGGGCGATGACCCCGGCGCCCATCAACGTGCGGCGCATCCTGCGGCGGCGCGAGATGCTGCGCACGAGCGCGAGGACCTTGGCGTTGGCGGGATCGATGGCGAGCGCGCGATTGAAGTATCCGAGCGCGTCGGGAAGGCGGCCGGCCTTGCGTGCGCGCACACCGAGTTCGGGGAGTTGCTCGAGCAGTTGCGTGCGCTGCGCGGTGACCAACGCCGCAGGGTCGGCGAAGTAGCGCTTCAGGTCTTTTTCCGGCTTGCTCCAGCCTGTCTCGGCAACGAACTCACGCAATGCGAGCGCAAGGTCTTCAGCGCTGGCGTAGCGACGATCGGGATCGCGTTCGAGGCAACGACGGACGATCGCGGCGAAGCGATGCCCGATGGTCGGCGCGGCGCGGAGCGGGTCGGGGTAGTCGGACTCGAGGATCTTTCGAAGCAGCGCGTGCGCGTTCGGCGCCTCGAACGGGAGTCGCCCGACGGCGAGCGAATAGAGCACGGTGCCGGCGGCGAAGATGTCGGCGCGTGCGTCGATGCGGCGGCCGTCGATCTGCTCGGGCGCCATGTGCGCGGGGGATCCGAGGACCTGGCCCGTGACGTTCATGCCGTTGCCGTCGGCGACGTGTGCGATGCCGAAGTCGGTGAGCTTCAGGATCCCGCCCGTCTGCAGCAGGATGTTGTCCGGCTTCACGTCGCGATGGATGACGCCTTGCTCGTGCGCGCACTTCAGCGCCGCGCAGAGGACGATGCCGATCGCGGCCGCGACCTCGGCGGTCATCCCGGGATTCAGCTCGGCGAAGCGGCGAAGGGTCGGGCCTTCGAGAAGCTCCGAAACCATGAAGCTGTCGCGGTCGGTCTCGACGGAGAAGTCGAAGACCTCGACGATGTTCGGATGGCGAAGTCGCGCCGCGGCTTGCGCCTCGCGAAGGAATCGCTGGCGGCTCTCGGCATCGCTCGCGAGGTGCGGGTGCAGGACTTTGACGGCGACGTCGCGGAGCAGGTGCGTGTCGCGAGCGCGGTACACCACGGCCATGCCGCCGTGGCCGAGTTCGCCCAGCACCTCGTACTTGCCGATGCGCCGTGGAGGCGGCGTCGGTGCGTCATCGGTCGAATGTGCCTGCAATTTCGCGCTGAGAGTGTAGCGACGGCGGGGGGTTGGTCGCAAGGCGCGCGAGGGGGGAAGGACCTCACCCCGGCTGCCGCCCGCCCCTCTCCCTCGACGCCACCTTCAGCACGGGCAGCGCAGGCGTCGTCGAGAGAGGGGCTCGAAGGATGCTGAGTGGGCGTGAGCAGTTTGCGTGGTGAGTGTGGCGGGCCGGGGACGTGGACGGCGCTGGGCATCGGGGCGGGCTGCGTGAATGCGAGGCTCGCGCGCCGTGAGAACTGCGATCGATCCCAGCTCTTCCGGCTCCAAATCACGCCTCCGGCATTCCAGCCCCTCTCTCGACGATGCCGGAGTCCGCACGTCACGGGTGGCGTCGGAGGGAGAGGGGCGCGCGGAGCGGGGGTGAGGTCGGTCTAGTGCCGGAAAAACGCGATGTCCGAGCACGCCGTGCCATCGGGATGCGTGCCGCCCGCGATCATGACGGAGCCGTTCACGAGGCTCAGCGTCGCGGGATTCGCACACGACGTTCCGACGACATGCCCGGTCGTGATCGCATTCACGTCGTGCACGTCGAGCGACGCAATGTCGGTGACCGACGCGCCGCTCGAATCGGTGCCGCCGGTGAGCACCAGTACGCCGCCCTCGGCGAGGGTCGCGCGCGCGCCGATGCGTCGCGGCGTGAACCATGTGCCGCGCGCAACGATGCGTGGCGGATCGCTGAGACTCGTACGGAGCGACGTCACGTCGATGATGAAATCATCGGGCGCCGGCGTGCTTCCGAGCATTCCGCCGATCACGGCGACGCGCGTGCAGCCGGTGGTGCCATTGGTGCTCGAACTCGCAACGCACGTGATGGCGGCGCCGACGCGATGCGAGTCGGCATCGAGAACGAGGGGCGCGCCGCCGGTGGGGACGCCGGGCGTGTAGACCTCGAACGAAGC
>CBIHQZ010001194.1:0-2694 GCA_966212315.1 uncultured Myxococcales bacterium | reverse complement strand
CTCGTCGCGCGACGCCGCGTTCGACGCGCCTCCCGACGCGCCCGCGTGCAACGGGCCGATGGTCGAAGATCTCGCCGCGCTCGCAACGCCCATTGCGGACGGCGTGAGTTACACCGGCTCGAACGATCAGGCCCCGCCCGCGATCGACGACAACCTGCAGCCGGCGATGACCTGCAACTTCCGTTCGATCGATCAGCGACTGTTCGCCTACACGATGCGCAGCAGCGCGGCGCTCCGCGTGAGCACGCACAACGCCGGCACCGATGCGGCCTTCGACTCGGCGATCTTCGTCACGCGCGCGCCGTGCACGCTCCCCGCCGAAACGCTCGCGTGCAACGACGACGATCCCTTCGCGCCGCAGCGTCCACACGTGGCGTCCTCCCTCGCGACCACGCCGGTGCTCGCCGCGGGAACGCACGTGATCATCGCGGTCGGTGGTTTCTTCCCCGGAATCGGCACGATGAAACCGCCGAATCCTGCCGGCGCGATCGGCACGTTCGAACTCACCGTGCGCGAAGTGCAACCGGTCGCCAACGGCGCGGATTGTGATCCATCCGGGCAGACCGCGATCTGCGGCGTCGGGAGTTCGTGCGTCGGCGACCCGAACGATCTTTCGCACACGACCTGTCGCCCCGATGGCGCGATGGCCGGCGCGGCATGTCGCGGTGCAATGTGCGATGCGCCGCTCGCGTGCGACACCAACGCGAACCGCTGCTACGCCACGGTCGCCGAAGGCGCGCCCTGCGATCGACTCGGCACCGCGATCGATCGCTGCGCCGACGGCTTCACCTGCGTCTCGCCGTATCGCGGCCCGCGCACCGGCGTGTGTCGTGCGAACGGCAGCGTCGCGCTCGCGGCCTGCGATGCGAACGGCATGTGCACCGGTGCGGGCCTCGTATGTCGCCCGAATCCCGGCGGCATCCCGACGTGCGTTCAGCAGGTCGCGAGCGGCGCGGCGTGCAGCACGTTCGACACGATGTGCCCGACCGGCGAATGGTGCGTACCGAGCGAGGTCGGCGCGATTCGCGGCGTGTGCACGCCGAACGGCACGGTCGCCGGCAGCGCCTGCCGCGAGGGCGACAGCGAATGCGACGGCGCGCTCTTCTGCATCGCGAATCCGAGTCAGCTCGATCGCGCGTGCAAGACGGTGGGACACGCCGCGGGTGATGCGTGCGGAACCAACGGCGCGTGTGCACTCGACTGGTCGTGTTTCATCCCCGACCCGACCCGACCGTCCGAGGGAACCTGCGCGCCCTCGGGAACACTGGGCGGCGTGTGCAACGTCGCGACGCCCCCGTGCGTGAGCGGGCTCTTCTGTTCGAACACCGCGAACCCGGCGCAAGGCCGCTGCACGCGCACCGGCGGCGTCGACATCGCCTGCGATCTTCCCGCGCGCGTGACCCGTTGCGTGACCGGACTCGGATGCGTTCGCACGAGCGGCACCGGCGATCAGGGAACGTGCCGTCGCGCCGGCAGCGTGGCGGGCGCTCCGTGCCGTGCCAACGCTCCCCGTTGCGATGACGGCCTCACCTGCGGCGCGGGGGCCACCGCGGTGTGTCGTCGCCCGCCGGTCACCGACGAGTGCAGCCCGCGCGACAACAGCGTCGCGTGCCCCACCGGCACCGCTTGCGCGGCACGCTCGCTCGACGAAGGCACGTGTCGCGCGCCCGTGATGGAGAGCGAACCGAATCAGCTGGTTCCCGCGACCGCTCAGATCGCGACCCCCGTGGTCGTGAGCGGATCGCTCACGCAGTACGACCTCGATTGCTTCGGCGTCAGCGTCGCGCAGAACGGTGCGCTGTTCGCGCAGGTCACCACGTTCGAGGGCCAGTGCAGCGCGAGCCTCACGCTCGACGTGTACGGCCCCGCCGGCCTCATCGGCAACGACAGCACCAGCGGCGTCTTCGGTTGCCCGCGGGTCGACGGACGCGACAGCACCGCGTTCGGATGGGCGCGCGGGCTGGCGGCGGGGAATTACACGGTGTGTCTGCGACAGAACACCGACCGACGCGCGGTGAGCGGGTACGCACTCTCGCTCGACGCATCGCCCTGACGCGGTGACCTCACCGTCGGAGCCCGTGCTTTCCATTCATGGTGAGCCTGTCGAATCACGCAAATACGCGACCGCAGTGCGTCCTTCGACTTCGTGGCTCGCAGACTCGGCGCTGCGCTCACGATCATTGGATGGACGGACAGGGCTGATTGCGCAGCGATTCGCGGTCAGTTGAGTTCGCCCTGCACTTCTCTATCATGCGCGCGCATTCGGCCTCGATCGCGGGGCCTCTTCGCCGTTCGGCAACGCGCGGCGCCACTTCGTTCGATCGAATTCGAAAGACAACAGGAGACACGATCATGAAGCGCGTGAGAGCGGCCCTAGCGCTGGCCCTTGCTTCCGCGGCAGCCCTTGCCGCTTGCGGTCCGCAGACCACCAACGGCGACGCATCCGACGTCACCGACGGCATGACCATGGGCGATGCGACCGACACCACGTCGGACGGCCCGTCGGGCGACAGCGGCGTCGCGCCCTGCAACATGCTCGGCGTCGAGAACCTCAACACACTCGGCACGCTCGCCGGCGACACGCTCAGCTTTACGAGCGACAACCGCATGGCTCCGTCGAACCTCGCGGTCGGCGTGCAGGTCCCGGCGGCGCTGCAGGTGGCTCGCCGCGGCGCGACCCTCGATCTGGTGACG
>CBIHQZ010001193.1:0-2695 GCA_966212315.1 uncultured Myxococcales bacterium | reverse complement strand
CTCGAGCGCCGCGTCGCGGACGATGCGTTCGAAGCGATACTCGACGATGGCTGAGCGCGCGCTGCACTACGCTCCTTCGCGATGAGTGACAGCCCCACGCCGCCCGGGCTCGTGTTCACGCCGATCGGCGTGATGCGCACGCCGTTCGTCGAGAAGTTCGGCGTGCCGCGACAGCCGCTGATGGTGCCCGAGGCGCGCGGTGTGATCGAACTCGGACCGGACCCGCGATACCGCGCCGCGTTCGCGCACATCGAGAAGTTCAGTCACGTGTGGGTGCTCTACGTGTTCGATCAGCACCTGTCGGCGCCGTGGACGCCGACCATCCTGCCGCCTCGCGTGGAGGGTCCGAGGCGCGTCGGAGTGTTCGCGTCGCGCTCGCCGCATCGACCGAATCCGATCGGCATGTCGGCGGTGAAACTCGATCGCGTCGAGATGGACGCACCCGATGGCCGCGTCGCTGTGCACGTGAGCGGCGTCGACATTCTCGACGGCACGCCGGTGCTCGACATCAAACCGTACCTTCCTTACGCCGATGCGATCCCCGATGCGGTGCCGGGGTGGGCCGGCGTCGAGATTCCGCGCCATCGCGTTTCGTTCACCGATCGCGCGCGCGAGATCGCCGATGGGCCGTTGTGCACTGCGCGACACCCGCGCTTCGGAGTGCTCGTCGCGGAGATGCTCGCGTGGGACCCGCGGCCGACACCACAACGTCGCACGATGCCGATCGGGGCAGCAGGCACCGAAGGGCGGGAGTTCGCGTTTCGCCTGCTCGGATTCGACGTGCGATGGCAAGTGCACGACGGCGCGATCGTGGTGACCGACTTGATCGAAGTGTGACGTCGCGATGATCGTCGCGATGCCACGCAGCGCGATCTCGAAGTGCCAATCTGTCTTCGACGCCGACGCGCGCATCGAGAAAATCCGCAGCAATTTGCGCTCGGAAATGCGGCACGCGCGTTGCTGAAGCCGAGCGCATGCAACCCACGGAACCCATCCGCACCGAGACCACCGATGTGCACCGGCTGCTGCATCGATGGTTCGTCGAATACAACCCGTTCTATCTCGTCAGCGCGGCGCTCTGCATCGCGGGACTGCGTCTGACGTCACTCGGTCTCGCCGAGCGCGGCAGCGTCTTCGGTGATGTCGGCATCGGCGGCGTCACCGAGCTTTATGCGTTCGCGCTCATCGGCGGCGCGGCGCTTCTCATGAGGCTCGGGCAGCGACGTCCGGCCGTGATGCTCTCGCTCCTCGCCGTGCTCTATCAGGGCGACATCACGTTCCACCTCGAGGCGTCGTCGTATCTCCGCGGCGCGGGGATAGTCGCCTCTGCGGGCTGGGTCGCGATCTTCATGGCGAAGCTCTATGCGCTCACTCGAACGATGCGATTGCGCGTCTCGCGCTCCGCGATGGTGCTCGCGGCGTACGGCGGATTCGGTCTCGCCGTGGTGCCGCAGATCGTCGTTCGCATGGCCACCGAGTCGCGTGGTGCGGTGGTCGCACTGTGGGTCTTCAGCGTCGTCGCACTCGGGATCCATGGCTCGCCGCGCATCGATTCGAGCCCCGATCTCGATGCATGGGGGCACACGGTGCTGCGCCGATCCGTGCGCGGGACGTGGATGCTCTGGACGCTGCTCCTCGGTGTGCACGTGTACTTCTGGTCGACCACGTACCCGCTCTCGCTCGCGGCGCTCGTCCCTGCGGGGTTGCTGCTCGGCACGCGTTTCGTACGTCGCGAACTGCACGCGTGGGCGGCGGTAGCAGCGGTCCTCGTGGTCGTTGCGCGCGTCGAGCCGCAGCTCTTCTCGCTCACCGCGTTGATGGCCGCCGCGATGCTGGCAGTGCGGGCGTATCGGCAGATGCACGCAACGATGTCGGCGCTGCAGAACGCCGTGGCCCCGCCGTTCCGAGTCGGCCACGTCGATGTCGCGCCGCCGAGTTCGGCGCCGATGCTCGAGTGGAGTCTCGCCCCCACGACGCCGGATGCGCGGCGACGGCTGTTGGTCGGCGCATTGTTCGCGACCTATCTCGCCACGTGGACGATGCACTGGTCGGGCGGTCCCTGGCCGCTGCATGTGTTGTGGCTCGATCTCGTGGTGACCGGCGCGGCGCTGACGCTCGCGATGCGATCACGCGTTCTCATCGCGCTCGCGCCTCTCGCGGCGAGCTATGCGCACTTCCTCGTGCAGACACATCTGGTGAGTGCTCCGCGCACGACGCTCCAGTGGGGCGTCTCGTTTACGGGCGGCGCCTTCGCGCTGCTGCTCGGGTCGCTGGCCGCGAGTTACTGGCTGCGGCACGCCCACGCGTGGGAGGCAGTGCCGCGAAGCGATGGCGAGCGAGGGTAGGCGGCCACGAAGTCACCGCAGTACGTCGCCAACCGCGATCTCCACGTCCGGGAATTCCGCGAGACGTATCGACTCGCCACGCCGATACGGCGTCACCCGAACGTAGGCACCGCGCACGATGCCGGTGTGCACTTCGATAAGCCCGTCGATCACGTTGACCACCCAGTACTCCGGGACGCCCGATTCGGCGTAGAGCCGCGCCTTGACCCCGCGATCGATCGCGAGCGGGTGCGCGCGCGCTGGCAGCTCGTCACCGAGGCCGATTACTTCGCGCTCCTCGGCGTGCGCCGCGACGCGACGACGTTCGAGATCCGCCGCGCCTACCAATCCGCGCGCCGCGACTTCGCGCT
>CBIHQZ010001192.1:0-2697 GCA_966212315.1 uncultured Myxococcales bacterium | reverse complement strand
CCCATCGCGCGCATGGCCTCCGGCACTGCCGAACGGCTCGCGAGCGACCACACCATCAGTTCGCCGAGCAGCTCGTGATCGCGCGTCCCCGCGCGCTTCATCCCGAGTCGCTCGAGCACACGCATCGAGGCCGGATGGAACGGCGGCGTGGTCGCGGTGATCACCCGCACGCCCGGTTGCGAGAGCGCCCAGTCAACGCACGCCCGCGTCGCTTCGATCGCGTAGCCACGACCTTGCGACTCGGGCTCGATCCCGTAGGCGATCTCGACCGAGCCGTCCTCGTGCGGCGCACCGAAGAACACCACGCTCCCCACCACGCGGCGCGGACCGTCGACGGCGATGACGAGTCGATCGCCCCACAGTCGGGTCGCGGGATCTTTTCGCACACCGTCGATGCAGCAGAACGCGCGCGCCACCACTTCGCGGCTCGGCCATCCGATCGGAATCTTCGCGCCGACGAGACGCGCCAGTTCGTCGCGCCGTTCGCCCATCACCGCTTCCACATGCGCGACGGTCATCAACGGCAATTCGAGACGCTCGGTTCGCAATGCGATCCCCGCCATGTCGATGCCCTCCGAAGGTCAACCTAGCAGCTGCCATTCGAGTCGCGGCGTGTCGTTCGTGGACGCGTCGCGTCGCGGCCTTGTGCGAAATCATCTCGACGGTCAGCGTCGCGCGGCGCCGACGTGATCGCGCAAACGGTCCAGAGCCTTGCGATTGCGCGCGCTGGAGCACTTGCATCTCGACCGCGACTCCACCACACACGCATCGCGCCGAATCGACCGCACGCACGTCGCGCTGCGGCATCGAATCCGGCGCCCTGCCCATGACCACCCCGTCGAATCCTCCCGCTTCCTCCGACTACCAGACCATCGACCTCACCACGCGGCAGAAGGTCTTCACGATGCTCGGCACGCTGCTCGGGCTTCTCCTCGCCGCCCTCGACCAGACCATCGTGTCGACCGCGGGACCCGCGATCCAGCGCGACTTGCACATCGAGCCATCGCTCTACGTCTGGATCACCACCGCGTACCTCGTCGCGTCGACGGTGCTCGTTCCGATCTACGGCAAGCTGAGCGATCTGCTCGGACGGAAGCCCGTTCTGCTAACGGGCATGTCGATCTTTCTCGTGGGCTCTTTCTTGTGCGGCATCGCGCAGACCACGCTGCAGCTCATTCTCTTCCGCGCGGTCCAGGGCATCGGCTCGGCCTCGCTCTTCACCACGGCATTCGCGGTCGTCGCCGACATCTTCGTCCCCGCCGAGCGCGGGAAGTACCAGGGCATCTTCGGCGCGGTGTTCGGGCTCTCGAGTGTGATCGGCCCGCTCGTCGGAGGCTTCATCACCGACCACTTCGGCTGGCACTGGGCGTTCTTCATCAACATGCCGGTCGGCGCGGTTGCGCTGTTGTTCATCGCGACGCGCATGCCGATGCTCAAGCGCCCGCGCACCGGTCCGATCTCGATCGACGTGTCTGGTTCGCTCGCACTCATCGTCGCCGTCGTGCCGCTGCTACTCGGGTTGAGCCTCGGTCATGGCGCAAACGCGCGTACCAGCACCGGCTGGCTCTGGACCTCGTGGCAGATCCTCTCGCTCTTCGCGACCGCGGCCGTCGGCGTGATCGCGTTCGTGCTCATCGAGCGACGCGCGGCCGAGCCCATCCTCGATCTGCGTTTGTTCAGCAATCGCGCGTTCGCGGTCGGCAATGCCGCGTCGTTCGTCATCGGCGCGGTGTTCCTCGCTGCCATCGTGTTCCTCCCGCTCTTCATGGTGAACGTCGTCGGGCTCTCGGCGACGAACTCGGGACTTACCACCACACCGCTCACCTTCGGCATCGTCGCGGGCAACGTGCTCTCGGGGCAGCTGGTCGCTCGGCTCGGTCGCTACAAGAACCTCATGCTCGCGTCGCTCGCGATCCTCGTCGTCGCGTTCGTGGTGATGGGATGGACGCTCACGCCGCATTCCACGCAGTCCGGCGTGACGTTGAAGATGATTCTCGTCGGACTCGGACTCGGCCCGTCGATTCCGCTCTACACGCTCGCGATCCAGAACGCGGTCGAGCCGCGACAGATCGGCGTGGCGACGTCATCGGCAACGTTCTTCCGTTCGATGGGCTCGACGATCGGCATCGCGGTGGTCGGAACAGTCTTCGCCACGACGCTCGCCGCCAACATGCAGACGAACATGACGGCTGCGACCGCCGACGTTCCGCCCGCGATGCGCGCGCAGTTCGCGAACGGCAGTGCGCGCGCGCCCGGCGCCGGCGGTGGCGAAGAAGGTGACTCGGCGCGTTCGCAGATGCGATTCGATGTGCCCGCCGTGCGTCGACGCATCGACACCGGCATCGACGCGCAGCGGATGCAATTGACGGCAGCCCTGCGCGACGACGATCCGGCGGCGGTGCAGGCAGTACTCGCCAACCCGATGACCGACCCCCGCGTGCGCGCGTTGATCGAGCACGGCGCACCCCCTGCGGTGAAAGTCCAGGCGCTCGCGGGTGCACTCGACGGGATGGAGCGCGGACGCCAGCTCGCCTATCGCACGGTCGACCGCATGAGCGACGCGATGAAGACGGCGTTCACCGACGCGATCAAATGGATCTATCGACTGTGCGTGCTCGTCGCACTGCTCGCGATCGCGCTGACGTTCGCCCTCCCCGAGATTCCACTGCGCGGCAAACCCGTGATGGGTCCGCCGAC
>CBIHQZ010001191.1:0-2706 GCA_966212315.1 uncultured Myxococcales bacterium | reverse complement strand
AGGCCGAACCGGGGCTGCGCGTGCGCGTGCGCTGATGGCTCGTCTGTTTCATTGCTCGATTGTGTACGCGACCGATTGTCCGAATGCCCGACTGTTCGACCGATTGACTGCGCGACTGTTCGACCGAAAGATCGAGACCGAATCAACATCATGCCCGGCACCATTCATCTCCGCCCCGGTCACGTGCAGCCCGTCTGGACCGGGCATCCGTGGGTCTTCGCGCAAGCGATCGCCCGCATCGACGGCTCGCCGCAATCGGGCGACGAGGTCACCGTGCTCGACCCGCGCGGGAACTTTCTCGGCCGCGGGTTCTTCTCGCCGCAGAGCGCGATCCCGGTGCGACTGCTCACGCGCGACCGCGACGTGGTGCTCGACGGGAGCTTTCTCGAAGCACGCATTGCCGCCGCGGCCGCATGGCGCCGGCGGCTGCTCGGATTGCCGGGCGTCGAGACCAACGGATTCCGTCTGGTGCATGCCGAAGGCGATGGTCTCCCGGGCCTGGTGGTCGATGCGTACGACGACGTCCTCGCGATGCAATTGCTCACCGCCGGGATGAAGCGCCGTCAGAACGAGATCATCGACGCGCTGGTGAAGGTCACCGGAGCGCGCAGCATCATCGAGGTCGCTTCGTCGCGCCATCAGAAGATCGAAGGGTTCGAGGTCACCGAAGGGGTCGTCTTCGGTCCGTCGGTTTCGAGGCTCGCGTTTCTCGAGCGCAGCTTCGCGTGGGAAGTGCACCCGCCCGGACATCCCGGCGGCGGCGGTCAGAAGACCGGTTACTACTTCGATCAGCGCGAGACGCGCGCGATGGTCGAATCGAGCGCGGCGGGGCTGCGCGTACTCGACGTGTACTCGTACACCGGCGGCTTCGCGCTAGCGGCGGCGCGCGGTGGTGCACGCGAAGTCATCGGCGTCGACAGCAGCGCACTCGCACTCGAGAGCGCGGCGGCGGCCGCGGCGCGGGCGAACCTGGCGGAACGCGTGCGCTGGGTGCGTGGCGATGCGCGCAAGGTGATGACCCAGTTCCACGCCGACGGAGAGAAGTTCGATCTCGTGGTGATCGATCCGCCGAAGCTGGCGCTCGGCGCCCGCGACGTCGAGGAAGCACGCGGGCACTACCGCAAGCTCAACGCGCTCGCGGTGAAGCTCGTCGCGCCGGGTGGGTTGCTGGTGACGTGTTCGTGTTCGCAGGCGATCGGCGGGAGCGAGTTCCTCCGCGCGGTCGCGACGGGCGCACGCGAGTCGGGTCGCGAAGTGATGGTGCTGCGGCTCCTCGGTCAGCCGCCCGATCACCCGGTGCCCGCGGCGTTCCCCGAAGGGCGATATCTCAAGGTCGTGCTCGCGCGCGTGCCGTAGCGGCGATCAGTACACGACCGACGGCGCGTAGTGCGTGCGAGGTCGGGTGCGCGGCCGTCGCACGGTGCGATGCGGCGTCGTGCTGAAGGGAGGATGTGCGTTCGCTGCCGGCGCGACCGGATGAACCGCTGCGCTCGGGTGGGCATGCGTCGTCGGCAAAATAGCCGTCTCGGGAACGTGGCCCGCGTCTGCGGTGACGCTCGCCGGCACGACCGGAAGCGTTCGTTCCCCCGGCTGCACAACGGACGCACTTCGCGGTGCGCGATGGGTCGACATCTGCGCGACGATGATCCCTGCGCCGACTCCCACCAGCAGTGCGGCGGTGCCGAGGATCGCGCGCCACCGACTGCGCGGCGGTCGCGACGACACGCTCGACACTTCGCCCGACAGCTGGCGAATGGTCGTCGGCTGCCGCGGCATCGCTTGCAGCGAGAGGGTGGGGATGTCGAGCGCGAGCGACGGGATGTCGCGAAGATCGACGGCGGTAGGCGGCTCGCTCGCAAGGCGCGTGGCGGACTCGAACTCGCGCGCGAACATCGCCTGCGTCGCGCTGTCCGCATACGGCAACAGCGCGGCGCCGAGCGCGATCACGTCCGCGAAACGCTGCGAGGGATCGACGTTCATCGCGCGCTCGATGATCGCTGCGAACGCAACGGGCAGATCGGGTCGCAACGCGCGCGGCGGCTGATGTTCGCCGACGATGATGAGTTGTACGAGCGCGAGGAAGTTGTCGTCGTTGTACGGCAGCTTTCCGGTCGCGCATTCGTAGAGCATCACGCCGAGCGCGTACTGGTCCCACAACGGCGACACGTCGCCTTTGCCGCGCGCTTGTTCAGGCGGCATGAAGTGCGGCGTTCCGAGCACCGAGCCCGTCTGCGTGAGCCGGCGCGTGTTCTCGTGCGTGAGTCGCGAGATGCCGAAGTCGAGCACCTTGGGGGTGATCGTCCCCTTGCGCGCACGTGCGAGGAACACGTTCTCGGGTTTGAGGTCGCGATGGATCACGCCGGCTTCGTGCGCGGCGCCGATCGCCGACACAACCGGAACCAGGATCGATGCGATCTGCTCGACCGGCAAAGGTCCGCGTCGCTCGAGCGCGTCACCGAGGCTCTCGCCTTCGAGCAGCTCCATCACCAGGAACGGCACGCCGCCCTCGACGCCGAAGTCGATCACGTCCGCCACGTGCGGGTGCCGAACGCTCGACGCCGCGCGCCCTTCGCGCAGGAATCGCTCCACCGCCGCCGCATCGCGGACGAGCTTTCCGAGCATCGTCTTGAGCGCGACCGGTTTGCCGAGTTCGCTGTGCCGCGCCTCGTACACCGCCCCCATTCCGCCCCGGCCGATCACGCGGAC
>CBIHQZ010001190.1:0-2710 GCA_966212315.1 uncultured Myxococcales bacterium | reverse complement strand
CGTCGCCGGCAGCCTCACGGATCCCGAAGCGCGCCGGAATGCGTATCGCCTCGCGGCGGGCGTGTCGTTCGTCGACGGCGAATTGCAGGAGAGCGAAGAGCGCTTGTTCGGTCTGCTCGCGCAGGCGTTCGAGATCCCCGAGAAAGAAGCCGAGTGGATTCTCACCGAGGTGCGCGACGAGCTGTTCGGCGCGCCTGAAGAAGCCGCCGCGAAGTAGACCGCAGCGCGCACGCGGCGGACCGCTCCGCGCATTGGACGGCGGCGTCGCGCAGACCCCTCCCCGCAACTGACTACCGACCGGAGCCCTCCCCGAACGATGCCAGCGCGAGACGCGCGAACTCAGGCATCGTCCGAAGAGGGCAATCGATGCGCTCGCGCGATTGCGGATCAATGGAGTCGAGCACGATCACGATCACGAGCACGATCACGATCACGAGCACGATCACGAGCACGAGCACGAGCAGCGAGACCACCGCGGTCACGTTCGTGATCGGACGCGTCTCGAGCGTGCCCCTCTTCGGACGACACTCCCTTTCCTGCAGTGCGGAGTGTCGTTCGGGGAGGGGCGATCGAGCCCAGCGATCCAAGCGATGGGGAGGGGTCTGCGTGACTGCGTCGTTCAGGGGCAATCGGACGCAGCGATTCAAATGATGCGGAGGGGTCTGCGCACCCGGCGTGGACGCAGCGATCCAAGCGATGGCGAGGGGTCTCGACGCTTCAGCGCGTCTCGAGCACCACCACACCGGCGCTGTCGACCATCCCGCCGTCACCCGTCGCTTGCGCTCGCACACAACCCACGACGACGACCGGGCGCTCGCCCGGTGCGAGGACGCCCGCGGCGATCGTGCGCGCGTGCTGGCATCCGTCGCCGCCGACGTCGATCTGTTGCGCCGCCGCGAAACCACTCTGACCGTCGCCGAGGAGAATGCCCACGGTGGGTGTGTCGTAGAGCGCGAACGCGATGTCGCGCGTCCCGTCGCCGTTCAGGTCGCCGACCCACATCGGGATCGCGGGCTGCGTAGCGGAGATCGTTCCGACCGGGACGATGCCCATGCTGGTCGCAGGGTTCCAGCGCGAGACGCTGCCGTTCGCGCCGCCGATCGCGACCGCTTCGTCGAAGCCGTCACCGTCGCGGTCGAGCGCCGCGAGAACCACCGCGGGGTCGAGCGCTGCAATGCTGTTGTTCGTGTTGCCGATCGCGCCGGCGGAGAAGCTGTATCGCACGAGGTGGTCGGGATTGGCGCCGTCGGGGAGGGCGACGATGATTCGTGGACCCGTCGACGATCGGAGCACCGCGAGGCGATGCAGGCGGCGATCGTCGAGATCCGCGCCGAGCGCGAACGTGGTGATGGAACCGGTGGTGTTGAACGCCGTGAGCGAATCGACGGTGGCGTCGCTGTGCGCCGTGAGGCCGATGACGTACGAATCGGGTCCGTCGTCGAAGCTCGAAACGGCTACATAGCCACTGCCGGTGCCCACGTCGCGGCAGCTCGTGCCATCACAGAACACGAGCGGGCCGCCGTAGTAGCGCGCGATCGCGATGTCACCGTGCGAGGTGATGGTCGCATCGCGAAAGTCGGAACCCGCTGTGGGTTGCGGCGGCGCGGGAACCCAGTCGAGTACGCCGGGCGAGATGCGGCGAAGCATCTGCACGGCGCCCGGCGAGCTGCGCTGGACGACGAGGATTCCGACGCCGCCGGCTGCGTTCAACGTGCCGATCTCGACGTCGGCCGGTTGATTCGGGATGCCGCTCGGGACGTCGAACCATCCCGATCGCGGATTCATGCGCGGCGCGAGTGCGAGCGGGACCAGTTCGTAGGCGAAGCCATCGCGCGCGGTGCACGTGCCGTTGGTCGCGACCGCGGTCGTCGAGCCGGCGCGGTGGCGCGGGACGATGAACTGATTCGCGGCTCCGGCGGGCATCGCGGGGATGCCGTCGAAGCTCAGACCGGTCCACGTGTCGGCAGGCTGCGACGTCAGGGTGACCGTGACGCCGCCGAGTGTCGTGCTGCGCATCGGCATGATCGAGAGGCTCGCGTCGCAGCGCGGAAGGACGTCGGTCGATGCATCGCTCGCATCCGCCGAGGCTTCGGCAGTCGCATCGGACTCGAAACCGACGTCGGGGAAGGTGTATCGGCGAATCGAGCATGCACCGCTGCTCGCGAGTACGAGTGCGAGAGCGCAAGAGTGAGAAGACGTGCGGCGCGGATTCAAAACGAACCTCCGAACCCCGCGAACGCACCGCGTCCGTCGACCGCTGCATACGGACGGACCGCAGGGCCGCGCGTTGCTGCATCGACGACGAGCCACACGAGTCCAGCGCCGAGAATCACGCTGCCGGCAACGAGCGTGACGTTGGTCGCGGTGTTCCATGTGTCGAGAGATCCGACCGCAGCCGCGCCGCGTGGATCCGTGCACGCGTCGCCATTGCAGCCGTAGCGCTGTTCGAAGTCGGCGATCGCGCCGTTGCGCGCGAGTCCGACCGCGAGGCTCGCGACGAGTGTGGCAGCGCCGACGCCCATCACGACGAAGGGCGCGGGCGAGAGGGCGCGGCGACCGATGGCGAGGTTGTCGGTGCGCGTGGGCGCAGCGCTCGCGAGCGTCGCCGAGGAAGTGTTCGAGGCGCGGGCGACATGATCGCGCACCAGTTGGAGTTCGACGTTCACCGATGTGCCGTGTTCGACGGTGACATCTCGCGCGACGGTGACGA
>CBIHQZ010001189.1:0-2711 GCA_966212315.1 uncultured Myxococcales bacterium | reverse complement strand
CGTCACGATATCCGTCGGCCGGATCGACGCGAGATCGACGCCGGCGATCACGTCGGCCGCGGCAACGAGCAGGATGGCATCACGCGAAGCAACCAGCCCCCACAGGTGCGTCTGCGCGTCGCTCAGTTCGATCACGCGCTCCATGTGGAACGACACGCTCTCGAGTCGCGAGAGATCCTGGATGGCGACGAGCACGTTCGGCGAAGGACGGACCTCGATGTGCGACGTCGACGCCGGCGTGTTGCCTCGATTGGCGACGATCGAGCGCACCGTGAGCGCAATGCCGAGCAGCGCGAGCAAAGTGAGCGACGCGAAGAACGCACGCCATGGAAACGGCGGCGGCTGCACGTGCCCGGACTCGGTAGAAGGTCCCGTCATGCGCACCAGTCAGGATACCTCGCATCGCTGCGAGTGCCGCGCGCAATGATCCTCGTGCACGTCATCCACTCGTCAGTACGGAATCGAGATAGTCGAGCAGCGGGTCGCCTGCCGCGGGCTGGCTGCGGAATCCGACGTATCCATCGGGCCGGAAGAAAAACAAGCACTCGCTCCCGGCGCCGTAGAGTCGATGCAACACGCCGCCCGGATCGAGCCAGACGGTGTCGTCGTCGGGCAGAATCTCGGGCCGCTCGTGGGCCGGAACGATCATGCGCGTAAGGACGCGATCGCCGAATTTCGCGCGCACCGCATCCGCGATGGCGACGAAATTGCGATAGCCCGCCGCCGTCGCGGCCGCGCCGTCGAAGAGCGCGAGCAAGTGATGCGGCCCGTGCACCCACTCGAACAATCGATCGCCGTTCATGAGTGCCGCGTCGCGTGCGCGCTCACCGGGCGCCGGCGCTTCGCTGAACTCCACCCAGTCCGCCATGCTCGGACGCTCGTTGCTTCGGTCGGCGAGGAATTTCGAGCGTGCGACCGACGTGCGGAACTCGTCGACGATCGGGCTGCCGCGATAGTGCACCGCGGTCTCCGATGCGCTCGCGACCATCCGGGCCTGCACCGTCTCGAGGCTCGAGAGATACGTCGCGACGTGATCGCGGATCTCTCGCGCGAGCACACTCCGCAGCGTTACAACCCGCGTTGCGAGATCCGTCCCCGCGATCGTCAGCGCCGCCACCGGTCTGCGTTCCGCCGCGTACGACTCGAGCAATCGCGGACGTCCGCGACCGCGCTGCACGAGCGCCAGCTTCCACGCGAGATTGAAGGCATCTTGAATGCCGGTATTCATCCCCTGGCCGCCGATGGGCGAATGGATGTGAGCGCTGTCTCCCGCGAGAAAAACCCGCCCCTCTCGAAAGCTCGAAGCGAGACGTCGGTGCGACTGGAACGGCGCGGTCCACGTTACTTCTTCGACGCTCGCTCGCAGCCCGGTGCGCGTCTTGACGGTGGTTTCCAGCGTCGTCGCGTCGAATGGCGTCGCCACATCCCGCGTCGCTGCGACGATTCGCCAGCGGTTCTCTCCCAACAGCGGAAACGCCCCGAACGGGCCTTCGTAGGAAAAGAACACGTGGGTTTCGTCACTCGGCAGATCCCATCGCATTCGCACGTCCGCGAGAGCGAAGTGCTCTTCGTAGGCATGCCCTTCGAACGCGACGCCGACGGCCTTGCGAACCGCACTATGTTCACCGTCGCATCCGACCAGGTACGCGGCGTGGGCAGACTCGATGCGTCCGTTCGCGTGTGTGATCACGGCATCGACGCCGAGCGGATCGTGCGTCACGGCGTCGAGCGTTGCGCCCCGGTCGATCTTCACGCCGAGCGATTGTGCGCGCGCCGCGAGCACGCGCTCCGTATCGCTCTGCGGGACGACCAGAACGAACGGATACGGCGAATCGAGTTCGTCGAACGCCACGTGAACGATCCGTTCGCCGTCTGCGTAACCGTTCGTGCCGTAGAGCCGACGACCGCGCGAAATCAAGGTCTCTGCGACGTCGATCGAGTCGAGCATTTCGAGTGTGCGCGCGTGCACTGCGATGGCGCGAGACCCACCGGCCGGCTCACTCTGCTTCTCGACCACGCGACAAACGATTCCTTGTCGCGCGAGTGCGCACGCCAGCGAAAGCCCGGTGGGACCCGCGCCGGCGATGAGCACTTCAGCGTTCGCGTCTTCCATGCGCGTGATGATCGCCCTCAACCGACGATCACCGGAAGTTTCGCGCACGACCACGCACGTTCATCGAGACGGAACGCGAAGCTCGATCGGCAGATGCCCGCCGAGCGGCGACGTGCTCAGCAATGGCGGCGGCAATTGGCTCGGCTCGTCGACGTGCGGATACAGCTCGTTGTCCTCGCGCTCGATTCGCCGCACGAGCGCCTCGAGAAGCAGCGAAGTCTCTCGTGCGAAAGCATCGGAGCGTTCCACCATGGCGCCGGGAATGTTCCACCGATGCACGTACTCGCCGAACGTCGCGCGCAGGCTCCCCATCTCGTCGATGAATCGCTTCGCGAGCGCTCGCACGTGCGGATCTTGATGCTGCAGCAACTGCGGGTACATCACGCCGTCTTCCATTGCGAGATGGACGTTCAGGATCCCTGCCATCGAGGCGATGAGCGAACGAAGCTTCACGGCATCGAGCGTCCCGCGCTCGGTCTTGATCAACGTGCCGATCTCCGAACCGATGCGTAGCAACTCGCGATGCTGCCTACGCAGATTGTCAGTGCTCTTCACGATTCATCCCCCTTGTTCACAGACCGACCGACCACCCTCAACT
>CBIHQZ010001188.1:0-2715 GCA_966212315.1 uncultured Myxococcales bacterium | reverse complement strand
GCCGGTCTGCACCATGTCGTCGAGGTCGCGCTGTTCGAGCCCGAGTCGCTCGAGCACTTCGCGCGCGGACACGGCGTCGTTCACCACACTCGGACGCGCGGCCAGCGTTCCGTGCAGACGATCTTTCACTTCTTCGAGCAGGCGGCGTTGCGTCGGCGAGAACACGTCGTCGCGCTCGTCGAGCATCGCGCGGATGGCTTTCAACGGCAGGAACCGCTCGTGCTGGAGTTGCCGGATCAGTCGCACACGCTCGACGTGCTGCGGCGCGTAGTACGCCATGTTGCGACCGGTCTTGTGCCCCTCGGGAAGGAGCCCCTGCTGGATGTAGAAATGGATCGTCGGCGCATCGACGCCGGTGAGATCGCAAAGGTCCTTCATCTTGTACGGCCACGCCGTGCGATCGATCGCACTCGATGCCGGCGATGCTGCGGATGCGGTGGACGTGACAGTCGACCGAGCGCGTGTCGCCGACTTGGACGTGCCCTCGCTCATGCGGGCACTTCGACCGTGCACGGAGACTTCGCGCGGCTCACGCACGCCAGCACGTACCCCGCGGCGCGTTCCTTTTCGCTGAGACAATTCGGTTCCTCCATTTCGATCTCGCCTTCGACCCGCATTACGCGACACGCGCCGCAGCCGCCCATCGCGCACGAGTACGGCATCGCGAGTCCGGCCCCGAGGCCCGCTTCGAGAACGGTCTGCTCCGCGGCGACGATCACCTCGCGCGGCGCGCCCTTCGCGATTCGGAACGACACCCGCTGTGCGCGCGAGTCATTGCGCAGAGAGGCAATCGGATCGATGCGTGCGGCCGGATTCGCGAATCGCTCTTCGCGCACGTTGCCCGCGTCGGCGCCGAGTGCGAGCGCGGCTTCGCGCGCTGCGTGCATCATCGGTTCGGGACCGCACAGGTAGAACACCGCGGCGGACGCATCGGTTACGAGCATCGCGAGTTCGCGCGAAACCGTGTCGCGGTCGAGCCGTCCACGCCCGTGCGATGAATCGTCCGTACCGGTCTCGAAGACGTGACGCACGGTGAAGCGCCCCGCGTGTTCCGCGGCGAGCGTGTCGATCTCCGCGCGGAAGATGGCATCGCGTTCGCTTCGATTGCCGAAGAGCAACGTTACGCGACTGTCGGGTTCGCCATGCAACGCCGCGCGAGCGATCGACATCATCGGCGTGATCCCCGAACCGCCCGCGATCAGCACGTAGTGCGCCGCTCGTGACGCATCGGGCGCGAGCGTGAAGTGACCCGAGGGTCCGAGCACTCGCAGGGTGTCGCCCGCGCGAACGTCGTCGTTCAGGTGGTTCGACACCCGACCGTCGCGCACTCGCTTGGCGGTGATGCGCACACGCGATCGATCGCGCACGTCGCTCGACACCGAATACGCGCGGCGATGGGTGACGCCGCCGACATCGACGAGGACGGTGAAGAACTGTCCGGCGATCGCATCGAACGGGGCACCGGTGCGGTCGGCGAGCACGAGCGAGACGGCGTCGTCCGTTTCGCGAACGACGGCTTCGACGTGAACGCTGCGGGGCGCGAGAAGGTCGTGGCGCGGATTCGACGCGGTCGGCCGTTCGTAGATCGTGGGGGAGGGGACTCGACCGGCGAGCGCGTCCGTGACGGCGCGTGCGTCACGCCGGAGCGATTGGTAGCGCGCGCGGGCGAAGCGGGGGACGAGCGGTGCGATCGGATCGATCGCGGCGAGCGGCATCGGCGGTCGGAACGGATGTGCGTCGTCGGCGAACGGTGCCGTGCGATCGCCGCGCAAATCGCCGAGCACGGTGCCGACATCGAGACGCAATCGATCGATCGCGGGCGCGAGCGCACGCGGAAGGACATTCGCGGCGAACGCGGCGAGCTGGTCGATCGTGGTCGCGGGGCGCGGGACGGTTTCGCGGCGGCGCATGCACCGAACGGTAGGGGACGATCCCGTAAAGCGTCAAGTGGCACTTGATACAGGCAAGGTGACAGCATGCTGTCATGAGGAAGACCGTCGACCGTCCCGATCTGGCGCGAGCGCGCGACCTCAGCCCGTGGCCAACGGGGCCAGGCTGACATCGAGCGACTCCACCTTGGTGGGATCCGAGGAACGCGCCGACTCGGTGGGAAGGCAGGGAGTGCGGCGCGTTCTTTCGACGGCCTCGTTTACGGGAGGGGGCAGTCGCTCATCGACAGAAGAAACTCTTTCACATCGCGGGCGCGGTGAATTGCGCGAGGTCCTCGATCCCCACGCTTCGCTCCATGTCCGCGACGCGCGCGACCATTCCTTCGAAGCCGCCGTTGGCGAAGCGCCGATGCTCCTCCGCCTCGAGACGCTCACCCAGCTCGTGCCAGTCGTGATGCGAATAGAGCCCGCGCACCGCCGGGAACAGCACCGTGTTCTCGCGCGCTGCGTGCGGGCGATACATCCGCACGAGTCCCTCGCACGCCGTCGCCACCAGCGTGCGGCGCGCTGCATCCGCGAACGCGGCCGGCTCGGTCCACTGCGTGAGCAACGCGTTGTACTCGCGACCGCGTGCATGCTGCGCACGCAGTGTCGCGACCAGTGGCGCGAGCGTTGTCACTGTCTGCGCACGCACGAACAACTCCTGCTCTTCGTTGTGCTCGTGATAGTCGTGGACGAACTCCCGCGCGATCGCGCCCAGCTCGTGAAGCATCGCCCCTGACGTCGCTTCGCCCGTGCGAATGCGCCGTGCACTCTCGGCGTACAG
>CBIHQZ010001187.1:0-2727 GCA_966212315.1 uncultured Myxococcales bacterium | reverse complement strand
CTCGGGTGTGGACTTCACGCTCGATCACGATCGCACGACGCACCGCGTTCACATCGTGCACGGCGGCACGCACGTCGAGCGCGAGGTCGGCGCGGACACGATCGCGTTGGAGAACGGCGACTGGCAGGCGTATGCGCTCGCGGCCGAATCGTTTCCCGACGCGAACGAACCGCGTGCCGTCACGATGCTTCTTCCTGCGCGCGATGTGCGCGTCCCGGCGCAGCTCACGGTGCGTGCGTCCGCGACGCATCCGGGATGGCGCGATGTGCGAGTGACCATCGGCGCGCTCGAAGTGAACGCCGAGGTCGATGCGGAGGGAGCAGTCGCCCACGTGACGATCCCGGCGCAGTCGGTGGAGGTGCTTCCCGAAGGCGTCGCGCCGCATGTCGAGGCTGCGCGCACGGCACCGAGTGGTGTGATCGAAGAACCGCTCGAGGCGAGTGCTCACGGCGTGACCACACGCGGGGTCTTGTGGCGTCCTGCGAATGCATCGGGGGCGCTGCCCGTGGTGGTGTTCATCGCGGGCTCGGGGCCGACCGATCGCGATGGCAATCAGGGCGGCGGACTTCGCACGGATGCGTATCGCCTGCTCGCCGAAGCGCTGGCTGCACGAGGGATCGCTTCGGCGCGATTCGACAAGCGAGGGGTGGGCGCGAGCGGCGCGGACTTCCGCATGGCGGATACGACCCTCGATGATTTCGTCGGCGACGCGGTGGCATGGATCGAGACCGTTCGTCGCGATCCGCGCACGGCTTCGATCACCGTCGCCGGCCACTCGGAGGGCGGGCTCATTGCGCTGCTCGCGGCCGCGCGCACGCACGTGGATGCGCTCGCGTTACTCGCCACCGCGGGACGTCCGCTCGGGGTCGTAGTGCGCGAGCAACTCGCGCGGCAACTCGACGCGACACAGATGCAGCAGGTCGATGCGCACCTCGATGCCGTTCGCCACGACCGCCCGCTCGAGAACGTCGCGCCGCCGCTGCGGCCGCTCTTCAATCCGGCCGTGGCCCGGTTTCTCCGCAGCGCGATCGACCTCGAGCCGGTCGCGCTTCTTCGCGCGCTCGCAGTGCCGACGGTCGTGGTGCAGGGCGAGACCGACGCGCAGGTGACGGTCGGCGACGCACGAGCGCTCGCGCATGCGCGAGGCGGGGTGCGGCTCGTGCTGCTCGCGCGAACGAACCACGTGTTCAAGATCGAAGAGAGCGCGGCGCTTCCGCAGGCGAGCTACGCCGATGCGACCCGACCGCTCGCGCCCGGTGTCGTCGACGCGCTGACGAGCGCGGTGCCCACGGGTGGCGCTTCGAGTCATCACGGCTCGCGCGGGGGGAATCGATGAGCGAGACGGCGTTCGATGCGATCGTGGTGGGCGCGGGCGTGGCCGGGAGCGCCTGCGCGGCGATGCTCGCGAAGCAGGGGATGCGCGTGGCGCTGCTCGACGCGCGGCACGAAGAGAGCGTGGGGGCGCGCTGGGTGAACGCGGTGCCGGCCGGTGCATTCGATGCGGCGCGGATCGCTCGTCCGCGCGGTGACGAACTGTGCGCGAGCGGTCATCTGTTCGAAGTCACCAGTCCCTCCACCGCGGTGCGCATGCAGATGCATGGACACGACGTGCTCGAGGTCGACATGCGCAAGCTCGGTGCACGCCTGCGCGCGGATGCTCGCGAGGCCGGTGCGACGCTGCGCTTCGAGACCACCGTCGATCGCGTGCACATCGAGCGCGGACGGATTCGCTCGATCGACACCGGCAACACCACCTTGCGTGCGGCGCTCTTCGTCGACGCGAGCGGCCTCCCCGCGGTGCTGCGTCGAGCTCGGTTCCCGCAGTGGAAGCCGGTCGATCGCGCGCATCTGTGCACGGCGGCGCAAGCGGTGTTCGACATCGCGGACGTCGACGGCGCGCGGCGATTTCTCGACCGGGTGCGAGTGCCCGCGGGGGCGATCTACGCGCGCACCGGCATCGAAGGCGGCTTCTCGGTGCTCAACGTGCGCGTCGATCTCGACGAGAAGCACGTCGCGGTTCTGTGCGGCTCGATCCAGGACGCGCCGGGACGATTGTCGGGCGCGCGCATGCTCGAGAACTTCGTGAGTGCCGAGTCGTGGATCGGCGCGCGTCGCTTCGGCGGTGCGGGTGCGATTCCATTGCGACGGCCGTACAGCAGGCTCAGCGCCGAGGGACTCGCGCTGCTCGGCGATGCGGGGTGCATGGTGTTCGCCGCGCACGGATCGGGGATCGCGACCGGCCTCGCAGCTGCGCGCATTCTGGCGGATGCCGTCGCAGGCGAGCGTGATCCAGGCGATGCGCGGGCGACATGGCGCTACGCGGCGGCCTTTCAGCGACGCGAAGGCGGCGTGCTGCTCGCGTACGATTTGGTGCGGCGGCTCACGCAGAGTCTCGCGGCGAACGAGCTCGAAGAACTGCTCGCAACCGGCATCGTGACCGAGTCGTCGGTGCGCGCGGGCTTCGTGCAGAGCGCGCCGCCGGTGAGCGCGAGCGAGATGCTGCGGGTGGCGAGGGCGTCGCTGAAGGCACCGCGGCTCGCGGCGAAAGCTGCGATGCGGGTGAGGAACGTTCCCGCGTGTCTGGCACATCCGCAGCGCTACCCCGAGCTGCACGACATCGCGGCGCTGGCGCGGTACGAGGCGCGCAGTGCGGCGCTCGTGGGGGACGAGCCGGACGCGGTGGAGTGAGCGGCGGCTAGCGGGGGAGAGGCGACGTCGGGATCACGA
>CBIHQZ010001186.1:0-2731 GCA_966212315.1 uncultured Myxococcales bacterium | reverse complement strand
CCTTTTCGCGTACGCGCAGCATCCCTATACCCGGGCACTGCTGGACGCGGTGCCGCGCGCCGAGCCGCTGGCTTCGGCATGATCGCGCATGAGCAAATGCTTGCGGCGCGGGCGCCGGTTCGATCGGTGCGGGAACTTGACGTTGCGAGTCGTCGTGCGGCGGCACAGGCGCCGTGATCGCACCCGCATCGGTCACCGGCGTCGGAGGCTGCGTGGCCGTCGCGAGGCGCGTCACCGGAGGGGCATGCGCGGCCAGGGTCACGTGCAGTCGATGCCGCTTCTTCAAGAGCGCGACGCCCGCCGCGCCGATGAACACCGAGAGCGCCGCGATCGCCATGAAGAGCAACCAGGGCGTACGCGCCGGCGGTGCTTGCGGAGCAGGCGCGGAACTTACCCATCCGAGCGATGTGGCCTGTAGTGCCGGCGGGCCCGCGGCCGCGCGCGGCGGAGTCGGTGCCTGAACGGGCGCCGGGGGCGACGGCATTGCGTCGAGCGGAATCGTCGGCTCGCGCGGGGGCATCGCGGGCGCGTTCGCGTGCGCAACTGGAAGCGACGGTGATTGTGCGAGGGTCACGCCGAACGCCTCGGTCGCGTTCGATCTCGCAGGCTCCGAGGCCATGGGAGGCAACGGTCCGAGCGATCCGAGAATCGCGGTCGACGGGGCCGAGGTCCGACTGGGTGGCGCTTCGCTGCGCGCCGTCGCGATCTTCACCATCGCGCCCGGCGAGGGCGTACTGGTGTCCGGAACGGCGCCGAGTTCGGGATGGTTCGCAGCGAACGAACCGAGCGATTCGCGGAATGCGCGCATGGTCGGAATGCGCCGCTCGCGATCGGGCTCTAGCGCTGCGGCCACGAGCGATGCGAACTCCGCGGGAACGTGCGGCGCAATCGCGTCGAGCCGAGGCGCGCGCTCGGTAAGAATCTTCAGCACGAGCAGATGGTGATTGGCCGCGTCGAACGGTGGACGGCCCGAGAGCACTTCGAACAGAAGGACGCCGATCGCCCACACGTCGCTGCGAGCATCGAGATCGAGATCGCCGCGCCCTTGTTCCGGCGACATGTAATACGGCGTCCCGAGCGACGCGCCGGCTTGCGTGCGCGTGAGCGACCCGCTGGTGTCCATGATCTTCGAGACACCGAAGTCGATCACCTTGGGAACGATCTCGCCCGCGAGATTGCGCGCGAGGAAGATGTTCTCGGGCTTCAGGTCGCGATGGACGATGCCTCGTTCGTGCGCGGCGACGAGGGCGTTCATGATCGGAACGATCGTCGCGATGGCTTCCTGCAGCGAGAGAACCCGATCGTGCTCGAGCCGGCGGCGCAGATCGATCCCGGTGAGAAACTCCTGGACGATGTAGAGCGAGCCGTCACTCGGCTCCTGACCCATGTCGAGCACGTAGACGATGTTCGGATGCTCGATCTGCGTAGCGGCCTGCGCCTCCTGCGTGAACCGCTGCAGAGCCTCCTGATTGCGAGTGAGATCCGGCCGCAAGACCTTGATCGCAACGCGACGCTTGATCCACGTGTTCTCGGCTTCGTACACCGCACCCATTCCGCCCGTGCCGATCAGACGATGCAGGCGGTACTTCGCGCCGATGATCTGTCCGACGCGGGCTTGGAACATCGCTTCGGTGGTCATGCGGATGCGCGTCGGAACGCCGGTGAACGGTAGCGCGTTTCGCGACGATTCGCATCGGACCGGCAGAGCGCCGGCAAGTTGCGAATGATCATCCGTGCAGAGAATTCCTCGGCTCGCCGAAGTGAACGACGGCATCGACGCCGGCGTCGCTCCCTTCTCGGTCGACCAGTTCCAAGCGGGCACGATGGTCTTCGCAGATGCGCACGGCCAGCGCGAGTGCGAGCGCGGGTGACGCCGCGGCCTTTCGCGCAACGCGTTCGAGTGCGGTCGCATCCTCGCGCTCTGCAGCGGGCACGGTGCCGCGATCGCTGACCACGAGCATCGCTTCGTCGTTCTCCCGAATCGACACTTGCACACCGACCAGCGTGTCCGCGGGCGCCAGGCTGCGTGCCGCATCGACCAGCGATTGCACGAGCAACCCGATGTCGTCGGCATCCGCATGGACCATCGCGCCCTCGGCCGGTCCTTGGTACTCGAGCCGGTGACCGCTCTGCTCGGCCTCGATGCGCAGCATTTCCACTTCGCGCTTCGCAGCCGCCGCGAGGTCGACACGCTCGCTGTTGATCTCCTCGGCCCCGCGCGCCAGACGCGACACGCGTCGGAACGCACGCTGAGTGCGGGTTGCGGCGCGTTGCATCGTTTCCACGACGCGGCTCTTCCCGCCGAACTCGCTGGACAACAATTGCGCCGCAGCAGCGGTCGCGGAGATCGGGTTCGCCAATTCCTTCACCACCGCACCGAGTACGCGCGACTCGACGAGGAGCGAGCGCGGTCCATCCTTCGCGGCGGGGGTGGGCGGTTCGCGAAGCACGACGGATACGGCGGCAGCGAGCGCTCCGAGGATCGTCAAGATCACCATGCCGAGCGCCAGATCGTTCGAACGCGCGCGACGACGAGAGAGATCTTCCGCGCGCCACGCGATGACGATCGCGCCACCGAGTCCCGACGGTGCGCTGGTCGCAATCGCGCGCCAGTCGCTGCCCGAGAGTTCGACCGGATCGGGTCCCATTCGTCGCCCGCGCGATCGCATCATGGCCCGCACTTCGTCTCGAATCTCGACCGCCGAGGGCGAGTTGTCGCCGAGTGCGAGTG
>CBIHQZ010001185.1:0-2732 GCA_966212315.1 uncultured Myxococcales bacterium | reverse complement strand
CAAGAAGAAGGCCGCTGTGTACAAGCGTCGCGCGGCAACCGAGTTGCGGATCTACCCACGCGCGGCCGAGGTGGTGAAGCGCTTCGCCGAGAAGTTCGCAGTCGGGATCGTGTCGGGTGCACTTCGCGACGAGATCGATATCGCGCTGACCGCCATGGAGGCGTGCGATGCGGTGAAATTCGTGGTCGCTGCGGAGGACGTGAAGTCATGCAAGCCCCACCCCGAGGGCTATCTCGCGGGGCTCGAACGACTGCGCGCGTTGAACGCGTCGATCACGCCGCGCGAGGTCGTTGCGATCGAAGACTCCATCGCCGGCATCGAGTCCGCACGTGCGGCCGGGCTCTCGGTCATCGCCGTCACCCACACGTACGATCGCGACGAACTCGATCGAGCGGGTGCGCACGTCGTCGTGAACGCGATCCGCGACGTGACGACGGACGTGCTCGCGCGCGCGGTGGCGACGCACTGAGCGAACGCATCACTGCTCCTGCGCAGGGCTCGAAGGTGTCGGCGGGAGTCTTCGCAGGATCTCGATCGCTCTCGCCCGCACTGGATTCGCGATCCGCGCGTCGGCGGCGAGTTCCCGCAGTTCGGCGCGTGCGAGCAGCGGCACCAGTGCGATCGCGATTTCGATCGGCGCATTCGGATTGCACGCGATGGCCCGTCGCACGCGCGGTCGCACCGCCCATCGCGGCGCGTCGAACACCTGGCGCAACGTTGCCCCGGTTGCATCCGGCGCCGCACACATGCGCACGACGTCAGGTTCGGTCAATCGCGGATTCACCAGCAGCTGCCGCACCACGTCGGGATGTCCGTCGCGCAATGCGCGGTCCAGCAGCCGGCGATCCGGCCGTCGCGCGAGGCTCTTTCGCTCGCCGAGCGTGAGCGCCCGCCCCGTTCCCCAATCGGCGCGATACACGGTGTCGGTCTCGTCCGGCCCCGCGCCGCGCAGTCGCGGATCGCCGCCCGTCGCTTCGGTCACTGCCAGCAGCGTCACCTGGGCGGCCGAGTCGCGAAGACCGGCCCGCTCGACGAGAACCGCCAGCAGCTCGTGGAGCTCGTCTGCGGAGACCTCTGCGAGCGAGACCTTGAGCCACGCGACCCGCGCCTTCGCGTCGCCGATCGAGGCCACGCGGTGCATCAGTTCGTCCGCGCGCTTCGAGCGGTCCGTCACCGCGGGAGTCTCGCATCGACGGGGTCGATCGCCAGCGGGAACCGAACGCTTGACGCGGATGATTTCCGAGTGCAATCACAAGATCAGCGTCGCATGACGCATTGCGAGGTAACCGTGGCCCCGTCTGATCCGCCGGCATCGTCTTCGAGCACGCCCAACGCACCGAACTCCGGCGCCGGCGGCAACCCTCCCGCGAATCCGAACGCGCGCATCATCAAGCGGTATTCGAATCGCAAGCTGTACGACACCGTCGAGAGCCGTTACGTCACGCTGCCGCAGATCGCGGAACTCGTTCGCAAGGGCGAAGACGTTCGCATCATCGACAACAACAGCAAGGAAGACCTGACCAGCGTGACGCTCGCGCAGATCCTCTACGAGGAAGAGCGCAAGCAGTCGCGTGCCTTGCCGCTCGCGGCGCTGAAAGACCTGATTCACACGTCGGGCGAAAAGATCATCACGACGCTTCGCGAGAGCCCGATGGGCAAGCTCATCGGCAACAAGCCCGAGGGCGAAGCCGGCAAAGTCGAAGGTGCGCCTGCGCCGGTCGAGGAAGCTCCCGCCGCGGCTGCTGCGACTGCTGCCGCCGGAGGTGAAGCGGGCGGGCCGAATCGCTTCATCGGGCTGTACGAGCAAGTCGACAAGCGCGTCCGCGAGACGTTCGAGAATCTCAATCCGATGGCGCAGATCGAGAGACTGCAGGCGGAAGTGCGAAAGCTCACGCAGCGGATGGAAGAACTCGAAGGAAAGCTCGGCTCTCGCGCGCGCAAAGACAAAGACGAATAGTGCGACCGGCGGGAATACCGCCCCCTTGCGCAGGGTTCCGACGATGCTTCCCTAAGGAACACCTCACGATGCCCCAACCGCGCGACCCCCGTCGGACCCGATTCGAGTCCGAAGTCCTCCCCCACCTCGACGCGTTGCACCGCACCGCACTGCGACTGACCCGCAGCGAGAGCGACGCCGACGACCTCGTGCAGGACGCCGTGCTCAAGGCGTACCGCTTCTTCGACCACTACGAACCCGGCACCAACGTGCGGGCGTGGTTGTTGAAGATCCTCACGAACGTGTTCTTCTCGAAGTACCGGCGCAACACGCTCGACAGCGAGATGAAAGCCCTCGGCAACGGCGATCCGGTGGCCGACGGCTGGATCGGCGCTGCGACCATGGGCCCGCGGCGTGATCCCGAGCGGATCATGGAGCGCCCGCTGCTCGAGTCGGCGGTCGCGAAGGCACTCGAAGACATCCCGGAAGATTTTCGCGCGGTGTTGGTTCTCGTAGACATCGAAGGGCTCACGTACCGCGAGGTCGCGGAAGCCGTGGGATGCCCGATCGGTACGGTGATGTCGCGGTTGCACCGTGGGCGTCGCGCCGTCGCGCAGAAGCTCGGGATCGAGCCGGTCGTCGAGAAGAAGCGTGACGAAGTCGTGTCGCTGAACGAGTACCGCAAGCGCAAGGAGGCTGTTTGATGTACGGCTGCGAAGAAACGCGCCGGTATGTCGATGCGTGGCTCGATGGTGAACTCGATCCGGGCGCATCGTTGATGGTCGAGACGCACATC
>CBIHQZ010001184.1:0-2737 GCA_966212315.1 uncultured Myxococcales bacterium | reverse complement strand
GGCCTCGCCCCCGATCCGGGGGGCGAGGTGTCGCCGGCAGGCGACGGAGTGGGGGGCGCGACGCGGGGATCCGCCCCTCAGTACTCCACCGTTTGATCGTCGACGTAGCAGTACATCCACCGCTCACCGGGCTCTGCCGACGCTGCGACCGGATGCCCGCTCGCGTGCGCGTGCTTCGACGCGTGACGATTCGGCGAACTGTCACAGCATCGCGTGATGCCGCATTCCTGGCACGTGCGCAGATGCACCCAGCGCCCGCCGATCTTCACGCACTCTTCGCACTCGTGGCGCTTGGCGTGCTTGACGGATTCGATCGCGGCGAGATGCGAGCACAGTTTGTCGTCGGGCATGGGGTACCTCGGCGAGGAAGATGCCCCAAGCCCTGCGCCATCGCGAGCGACTGACGGTGAGAACTACTCGGTGCGCTTGATGACGTGAAACCCGAACGGCGTTTCGACGATGTCGCTGACCTGCCCGACCTGCAGCGCGAACGCGGCCTGCTCGAACGCCGGAACCATGGCGCCGTGGCCGAAGCGATTGAGATCACCACCGCGCGCCGCTGCGCCCGGTTCGTCCGAGTACTGGCCTGCCAGCCGCGCGAAATCCTCGCCGCGACGCGCGCGACCGAGCGCTTCCTGGGCGCGGGCGCGGGCTTCTTCACGCGTGCGCGTGATGTTCTCCGGCGCGCGCATCGACCCGCGATACATCACCAGCAAATGCGCCGCGCGAATCTGCCCCTGCTGCGGCTGTGCCTGCTCGGGCCGAGCCGGCTGCGGCTGCGGTTGCGGCTGAGGGCGCGCGGGCTGCGGCGCGGGGGCGGCCTGAACCGGCTGTGCCGGCTGCGCGTGTCCAGTAGGCGCCGCCGCGCCTTCGGGGGCGACCACCGGCGGCGTGAGAAAGGGCTCTTCGGAATTCGACCGACCGCACCCCGTCGTCGCCAGCGAAAGTGCTGATGCGCAGAGTCCGATCGCAAGCGTCGAGAAACGTGTCATGGCCGCGCGTTGTAGACGGTTCCCGTGCGGGGCTCAACTGTCGGGCAAGGTACCGCCGCGGATGCTCACGCGATTGCAGGCGACGCGATGAAAGTTTCACCCGTGCAATGCGCGCACGTCGCCCGATCCGAAATGCCCAAGCGCTTCGTCGTCGCGCCGCTGGCACACGCACTGCACAGGGATTCGCCCGGCGCGCCGCGAAGTACCCACGACGCTTGGGCGCGCCTGAGTTCCCCCCCGCGCCGCTTTCGAGTGATCGAGAGCGGGCGGGGCTTTTTATTCGCGCCCCATGCCCTCCGTCACGCCCACGCGCCGCGCCGGGCGTTACCGTGTTCCGGTCTCCTACCCCAGCGAGGTCGCGATGCGCGTGCTTGTGATCGACGATGACGAACTGCTGCTTCGAGCGTTGTCGGGCGTGATGCGTTTGCAGGGATTCGAGGTCGAGACGGCGTCGAGCCCCGAGCGCGCTTACATGCTGCTCGAGGCCTCTCCGTTCGATGGGGCGCTGGTCGACTTGATGATGCCGCGCGCGAACGGGCTCGAGATGATTCGCGGGCTGCGCGCACGCGCGCCGAAGCTCCACATCGTGCTCACCAGTTCGTTCCCGATGTCCCACGGACAGATCGAGCGGCTCGGGCTCGAGGACGTGAAGTTCATCCCGAAGCCCGCAAGCCCCGAAGCGCTTCGCGATGCATTCGGCGTCGCACCATTGCCGGCGAGCAAACCGGTCGTAGCGACGAACAGCCGGCGCTGAGAGCCATCGCCCGCGCGCCGCGCGATTCCGGTGAAGACTTTTCGCCGGCGTCCGTCCATCCTGAAACCCATGCACAGACGAACTTCGCCTACATTCTTCGCGGCTGCGCTCGCTACGACCGTCGCCATCTCGGCCGTCCCCGTCGCTGCTCAGGTGTTCGGTGCCAGTGGATTCGTAACCGTGAGCATGGCGGGACTCGGCAACACGACGACGGTCGCCGGCGATTCGCGGATCCCGATTCTCGCGCGTGACGTCGAATACAACGCGGGGAGCGGCAACCTCCACCTTCGCGCAACCGGGCATCGGGGCGCGGTTCGGCAACTCGACGTCACCGTTCCGCGACCGACGACGGGTGCACGATTCGAGTTCGGCCCCGCCTCCACCGCGATGCTGCGCGTGCATCTCGAAGATGGCGCGGAACTGGCCGCCGAGTCGGGTCACGGCTTCATCGGCATCACGACAATGGATGCGCAGCACGTCGTCGGTACGTACGAGGGCACGTTCCAGCACGGCGCAGTGCCGGTCGTGATCCGCGGTCGATTCGAAGCGAGTTTCTCGCGCCCCCACGGCTCGAGCGCGGCACCGGCGAGCGCGACGCACTGACGAATTCGTGATGCGCGTCACGATTGCGCTGAAGTCGACGAGTCATCGGCCGTTTCCCTCGCCATGCAACGCAAGACGCGAACCGGGCAATGGACGATGGCGGCGTGGGCGGGACTCACGGTTCTCGGAATGGCGGGGGCGGCACATGCCGAAACCCCGCGGGTGACGATCCAGTCGGTCTTCCGACTGCCGGCCCCCGAGGCGGTGGGCGCTGCGATCGGCGCGATCGGTGCGGTGCAGATCGCCGCGCGCCTCAAGTCGCGGAAGAAAGACGACGAGCGCACGCCGAAGAAGCGGTAACGCCGTTACGGGACCTCACCCCGGCTGCCGCCTGCCCCTCTCCCTCCGACGCCACCGCGATTCGCGCGAACGCAGGCGTCGTCGAGAG
>CBIHQZ010001183.1:0-2738 GCA_966212315.1 uncultured Myxococcales bacterium | reverse complement strand
AACGACGGGGTGAGTCGCGATGCCGGTGCATGGAAGTTCATGCGCGAGACCGGCGCCGCGGTCGGATCGCTACTCGGCGCGTTGATCGCAGCGAACCGGCCCTGTCCGCTGTGCGGGCGTGCACGCGGTACGTGCATGCACTGATCGAGTCGCGCGGGCCGAGCGCGCGTCGGTGCGCGCTGCGAGTCATGTGAGCCAGCGGCGTCGAGGAGCCCGACTACCGAAACTCACGCACCGAGTTCGGGCGGACTCAACGGACCGACGCCCAGCTGATACGGTGCATTCGATGAGCACGCGCTTGGCCATCCATTGCATCGCGTCGCTTCTGTTGCTTTTCCCGCACTGCGGCTTGCTGGAGTCGCCGTGTCCCGGCGAGCTGCCGCGCATTCGACAGGGCTTCGACTCGATCTGCCCGGGTCGCTGCACAGCGCACCCGAGCCGTCAGTGCTACCCGGGTGGCACACGCGAGATTCCCGATGCCGAGGAGCTGGAACTGCAGCAGACGGAGTCGTATCCACGCGAAGGGTCGTGGGGCACACGCCATGTACCGACCCCTGCCGAGCGGGCACGTGACGCACGCGCCGAGTGAGGGGCACTCGTCGCAGTCGATCGTGGACATCGGGCGGCGATTCGCGCGAACCCCACTCCGTCGCCTGCCGCCCGGATCGGGGGCGAGCCGTCGAGGCCACTCGACTGAGTGGGGGTTCGCGTATGCCGCGTCGGCTCACACAGATGCGCGCCGCGATGGACCGGCACGAAAAGGGCCGCACGACACGCGTGCGCGTTCGCTCGACTCGCGCGCCCGAATTCGCGACAGTGGCGACAATGCACTCGACTCTTCGCACCGCCCTCGTTCGCGGAACCTTCGCATCGTCGCTCGTGATCCTGCTCGCCGCGTGCGGCACGCCCTCGGGCGTCGATGCTGACGCCAGCATCGACGCGCACGACGCGACGATCACTCCCGACGCGAGTCCGATGGACGTCGCACCCGACACGACGGTCACTCCCGACGCCGTCGACACTGCTCGCGTTGATTCCACGACGGACGCCGGCCCCGAGGACGTCGCTGCAGACGCGCCATGCACCGGCTCGCTCTGCGGCAGCGCGTGCGTCGACACCCGCACCGATCCGCTCCACTGCGGCAGCTGCGCCAACGACTGCACCGCGCTCGCGCACGTCACCAACGCGGTCGCATGTACTGTCGGCGCATGCGTGATCACCGGCGCGTGCGCCGCGGGGTTCGGCGACTGCGACGGCGATCCGAGCAACGGCTGCGAAACCTCGCTCACTCAGCCGACGAACTGTGGTGCGTGCGGCGTCGCATGCACCGCGGCGAGTCCGATGTGCGCCTCGGGGAGCGCTGGCTATGCGTGCGCGAGCGCGTGTTCGGTGACGACGGAGATCCGATGCTCAGGAACCTGCATCGACCCGCAGACGGACACCGCGCACTGCGGCACCTGCGACACCGCGTGCCCGACCCCTGCCCACGGCACCGCGACCTGCGCCGCTGCGACATGCGGCTTCACCTGCGCCGCCGGCTATCACGCATGCAGCGCAGCGTGTGCCGATGACACTTCGCCGCTCACCTGCGGCACCTCGTGCACGCCGTGCGCGCCGCCTGCGAACGCGACCTCGACATGCACTGCGGGTGCATGCGGCTTCGTCTGCAACGCCGGCTTCGAACTCACCGGTGGCGGCTGCTCGCCCATCGCGCCGCGACCGATCGCGCCGCTCTCGACCGCGACCGTCACCTCGCGCCGTCCGACGCTGCGCTGGTCGCTCGCGACCGGGACCACCGGCGCGCAAGTCGACGTGTGCCGCGACCGCGCTTGCACGATGACGCTGACCACGTTCACAGGCGCGTCGAGCGCCGCACCGAGCGCGGACCTTCCGACCGGCGTGCTCTTCTGGCGACTCCGCGGAATCGTCGGCACGAACGTCGGGCTCGTGCCCGGACCCACGTGGGAGTTGAACGTCGGCGTACGCTCGGCTGCGATCGACAGTTCGTTCGGGAGCACGGCGGACGTCGACGGCGATGGCTACGCGGATGTGCTCGTCGGCGCGACCGGGGCGAACTCGGCGACCGGTGCCGCGTACGGGTATCGCGGGTCCGCCACGGGCGTGGCTACGACCGCGAGCTTCACGGTGGTGGGCCCCGACGGATACGGCGGCATCTACGGCGGCTCGGTCGCGAGCGCGGGCGACGTGAATGGCGATGGCTTCGTCGACGTGATCATCGGCGCCGCCAATGCCGCCTCGGTGCGAGGGCGCGCATACGTGTATCTCGGCTCGGCCGCCGGGCTCTCGCAGACCGCGGCGACGACGCTCACCGGGCCGAGCCTGCCGGGGAGCGAGTTCGGCATCTCCGTGGCGGGCGCGGGCGACGTCAACCGCGACGGGTATGCCGACGTGATCGTGGGCGCGGACCGCAGCAACTTCGGCGCCGGCAACGCGTATCTGTACCTCGGCTCGGCGAGCGGCGTGTCCACGACGCCGGCAGTGACGTTCGCCGGCGCAGGCGATTCGAGCGGCTACTTCGGCAACTCGGTGGCGAGCGCGGGCGATGTGAACGGCGACGGATATGCCGACGTCGTGGTCGGCGCGGTCGGCGAGATGTACGGGACGGGTCGCATCTATCTCTTTCTGGGTTCATCGACCGGCCCGAGCACGACGCCGAGTGCGACCATCACGGGTCTCGACGGAAGCGCCGGGAACTTCGGCACCGTGGTGGCGGGTGC
>CBIHQZ010001182.1:0-2740 GCA_966212315.1 uncultured Myxococcales bacterium | reverse complement strand
GCGGCGCAGTAGCGCGTCGGACTACTCGTTCTTGTCGTAGGGCGGAAGCGCGGGCGCGGGCATCACGCGGCCGATCTCGCTGCCGGTTGCTGCGTCGAGGATCAAAATCGCGCTCGGGCGCGAAGCCGCCGGGTTCCGATCCCCACGATCGCCGACGTACACGCGGCCATCCGATGCCAGCACCGGCTCGGTGAGCGCGTAGCTCGATACCTCGAGCCACACTCGCGCAATGCGCGTCGAGATGCGCCATTCGACGAGGCGCGTGACGTCGACCGCGATGCCGCCGTCTTGCATCATGGTGCGGCCGGCGATGCGTGCGAGCAGGCGATCATCGTCGAGTGCGATCACGGCATCGACGTTGCCGTTCAAGTCCGCTTCGGTCGCGACGTCGCTCACGGCACGAGTGTTTGCGTCGATGTGTTCGATCGCGCCGTCGTCGGTGTGCTCGTAGCTCCCGACGGATGCGATCCACACGTTCGCGCCACGCACGGCGAAGCGGCCCACGGGGTTCGGATGGTGGAGTTCGATCGCCTGCGTGCTGATGAGCGTGTCGGTCGCGGGATCGATGCGCGCGATCGCGCCGGGCATCGTCGGGTTCATGAGGTTCGCGGGGAGTCGTTCGAGCGCGACCCAGACTTCGCTCGCGACGTGCGCGATGGGGCGCGGGCGCACGAGCGGCGCGCCGGCGGCGAACGCGGAGAGGTCGATGCTGCCGACCACTGCCTCCGCGGCGTAGTCGACGATGGCGAGTGCATTGCGATTGAAGAGTGCGAGGTATCCGCGTGTAGGACCGACCGCGACGTAGCCACGCGGATTCGCGACGCCGGCATCACGCTCGTGCGCGGCGATTTGTGTGACGAGGCGCGGCGGAATTTCGCGCGTGTCGAAGTACGTGACGTTGTCTTCGTTCATCGCCGAGTTCATCACCACGAGGAGATCGCCGTGGCGCGCGAGCACGCCGTCGGCGCTGATGACCGCGATGTTGTCAGTCGATGTGCTCGTTGCGAGATCGACGGCGGCCAATTGTCCGAGCGAGTTGTAGTCGGTCGTCGACGCGTAGAGACGGCGCGTCGCATCGCCAGTGCTGACGTCCGGACCGGCATCGGTGTGATCGCGCCCGCCGCAGCCGAACAATGCGAGTGCGAATCCGAGCGCGGGCTTTGCCGGGAAGAATGTCGATCTCATGGCGATGGTTCGAAACTGTAATGCACCGTCGCGAAGACCGATCGACCGGGCAACGGATAGCCGGTGAAGTCCTCGATCGGAACTCTCCGCTCGGAGCCGAGTCCGCTGCCGATCGTCACGAGGCCGTCGCGCTGATCGAGAAGATTCGACGCGGTGAGCGAGAGCGCGAGCCCTCGCACCCAAGGCACGCGCGCGAGAGCGCCCGCGCCGAGCAGCGCGCGCGGCGGCGCCGCGAAGGTGTTTGCTCGATCTAGATAGATACCGGAGACGAACGAGACATCGATCCACGCGCTGAACGGGCCCAGCGTGCCCTGGGCGCGCGCGTAGAAATCGTGGGCGGGGATGCCGGGCGGGTGGCGCCCGTTGGCGGAATCGCGGGCGATCGTCACTGCGTCGGTGAAGGCATAGCTGGCGACGAAGTCGAAGTGCTCGCGAAACGAAAGACGTACCTGCGACTCGAGTCCGGCGATGCGCACGTCGTCCAGATTGAATGCCTTGTAGGCAACGGGCCCGCTGCGCTCGAGCGCGATGAGGTTGTGCGCTTGTCGCCCGAATCCGACCAACTCCACGCGCGTCGACCACGCGCCGCTCCGTCCACGGAACACCGCGCCGAGGTCACCGCCGTTGCTTCGCTCCGCGCGCAGACCCGTGTTGGATTCGAGATAGCCGCCGATGCCGTACAGATCGACCAGCGAGGGCGATCGCTCGAGATGCGCGACGTTCGCACGTAGTTCGAAGCCCGCCGGAAGCAAGACGCGCGCGCCCAGTCGCGGGCTCGGCATAAACCGATCGACGGCGGCGAACCCGCGCGAGTCGGAGTCGTGAATGACCTCGGCCGCGAACGAGCCAGTCACCTGGAGCGCGCCGCGATCGACTCGCACGTCCGCCGCCGCGAGCAGGGCGCTTCGATGGGCATCGAGAGTCCCCGCCCCGAGAGCGGCGGTCGAATAAGTTTCGATGCGCTGCGACGTGTTCGCTTCGACACGGACATCGCGACGGGCGACTGACGTGATCCAGCCCCACGTCGTCGATGTCCCGGCGGTGCTCGAATCGACCGGTGTGCCCGAGAAAGTCTGTCCGAGCGGATCGCGAAAATGATCGTCGTGCGCGCTGAACGACACGAACGGTTCGATCACGCCGATCGACAGCGGCACCCGATGCGAGACGCGCCCGAGGACTCGCCATTGCTCGAGCGATGGCGACGTGAGCTGCGCGTTGCCGTTCCCGGGCATTCCGCGCGACCGCCAGTCGACGAGCAGGAGCGCACATGTGCGCGAACGCCATCGATTCGTACAAGCGCGCGCGAGTCCGGAGACCGCGTCGCCGGCGTTGTTCACCCGCGTCGCATTCGGATCGTCGTCGCGCGTGATGTCGGGGGTGCTGTTGTCGTCGTAGAACGTGAAGTCACCGCGCGTCCCGCGATACGCGAGAGATCCGAGCACATCGACCGGACCGAGCGCCGCGGTCACGGCCGTACTCGCGCGCCGCTCGAGAAACGACCCCATGCCGAGCGAAAGACTCACGCGCGGCCGACGCGTCGGCGCACGCGTGATGA
>CBIHQZ010001181.1:0-2744 GCA_966212315.1 uncultured Myxococcales bacterium | reverse complement strand
GTCGCGTTCAACGGCACGAACGGGTTCGTCGTGTGGCAGGACGCGCGCAACACCACCCCCAATCGGCGCGCCAACCACGGCGCGCGCGTCGCCTCGAACGGTACGGTGCTCGAGCCGAACGGCGTCGCGGTCGCGTCGACGGCATTCGATCAGGCGTTGCCGCGCGTCGGCAGCGACGGCTCGAACTGGCTCGTGGCGTGGAGCGAAACTCGCAGCGGCAACACGGACATCTACGGGGCGCGCGTGTCGGGTGCCGGCACGGTGCTCGATGCGACACCGTTCGCGATCTGCACTGCCGCTGATTTCCAGAGCGGGGCGGACGTGGTCTTCAGCGGCGCGCAATACATTGTCGCGTGGAACGACCGGCGCAGCACGAGCCGCTACGACATCTACGCTTCGCGCGTCACGCCGGCGGGCGCCGTACTCGACCCGAACGGCTTCGTCGTGAGCACTGCGGGCGGCAACAAGAACTCGCCGCGGCTCGCATGGAACGGCACCGAGACGCTCGCGGTCTGGTACCAGGACAACGGCGTCAACAACGACGTCTACGGTTCGCGCATCACTGCTGCGGGCATGCCCGGCACACCGTTCCGCATCGGGCCGACGGCCGACTATCAGTACTTCCCCGACGCGGCGTGGGACGGGACGAACTGGATCGTGGTCTGGCAGAACCAGGCGAGCGGCGGGATGAATTCGATCTACGCGACGCGCGTCTCGGCAGCCGGCACGACGCTCGATCCCGCGGGCGTGTTGCTCACGGGTACATCGCCGTACCTCGCGCATCCGAGCATCGAGCGCGGCGTCGGCAACACGACGTTGCTCGTGTACGAGCGCATCGATCCCGCGGTGGGCTACGTCGAGCGCGCGTTCGGTCGAACGCTGGTGTGGGGTGGTGATCCGGGCGCGATGTGTTCGACGGGCGCCGACTGCACGAGTGGGTTCTGCGCCGATGGCGTGTGCTGCATGACGGCGTGCGGTGGAAGCAACGCGAGCGACTGCCAGGCGTGCTCGGTCGCGGCGGGCGCAGCGGCGAACGGAACATGCGGGCCGGTGCGCGCGGCGCAGGTGTGTCGTGCAGCGGTTGCAGGCGGGTGTGACGTCGCGGAGGCTTGCGATGGGACGGCGCTCGCGTGTCCGAGTGACGGCTTCGCCGCGAACACGGTTCAGTGCCGCGCGTCCGCGGGGATGTGCGACGTCGCGGAGACGTGCACGGGATCGAGCGCGGCGTGTCCCAACGATGGCTTCGCAGCGAACACGGTGCAGTGCCGTGCATCCGCAGGCCTGTGCGACGTCGCGGAGACGTGCACCGGCTCGAGTGCCGCGTGTCCCAACGATGGCTTCGCTTCGAACACGGTGCAGTGCCGGGCGTCCGCGGGCATGTGCGACGTCGCGGAGACGTGTACCGGCTCGAGTGCGGCGTGTCCCGACGATGCGTTTGCTGCGAACACGGTGGAGTGCCGGGCGTCCGCGGGTATGTGCGACGTCGCCGAGATCTGCACGGGGTCGAGTGCCGCATGTCCCAACGATGCGCGACGTCCCGATGGCGCGAACTGCAGCGACTCGCTCGCGTGCAACGGCGCGGAGATCTGCATGACCGGCACATGCGCCTCGCAGGCCGCGCCGAACTGCGACGACGGCGATGTCTGCACGGCCGACACGTGCGGCGAACCGGGCGGATGCGCGCATGCAGTGATCGCCGGATGCTGCACCGCGGACTCGCAGTGCACCGACGGCGATTCGTGCACGAGCGACCACTGCCTGGGCAACGTGTGTGTGTTCATGCCGACCGCCTGCGGGACCGATGCGGGCGATGTCGCGGATGCTGCGGACGACGCGCCCGACGTCGCCGACGTCATCGACGACACCGCCCCGACCGATGCGACCATCAACGATGCTTCGACGGACGTTGCGATGGTGGACGTGGTCACCGACACCAACGCGAACGACGTCGTCGACAGCAGCGCCCCCGACGCGCTCGCCGACGCGACGACAGCGGACGCTGCGGACGTCACCGCGACGCCCGATGCAGACCGCGATGCGCGCACGGCCGACGCACTCACCGACGCCCGCGACGAAGCGCCGGGCACCGCACAGGGATGCGCGTGCCGCGCCGGTCGCCCCGCAAGCTCGCCGCGTAGCGGTGCGGGTGGACTGATCAGCGCCATCGCAATCGCTCTGGCGCTGACGGCGCGACGGCGGCGCTCGATGCGCGGTTAGCGCGATTCGGATCGCCGTTCATCGGGTGCGTCGAATGCGCGCACCCGTCCCGCCGCCGAAACCCTTCAAACGCGAAAGGGCGATCCGCCATCGCGAACCGCCCTCTCCTTCTTCTCTCCGTCGCGACCCGGAATCAGGTCTCGATGAAGCTCTTCAGCTGCTTGCTACGCGACGGGTGCCGCAACTTGCGCAGCGCCTTCGCCTCGATCTGGCGGATGCGCTCGCGCGTCACTTCGAAGCCCTGGCCGACTTCCTCGAGCGTGTGATCGCTCTTCTCGCCGATGCCGAAACGCATACGAAGCACCTTCTCTTCGCGCCACGTGAGGGTCTTCAGGACCTTCCGCATCTGCTCCGAGAGGTTGTTGTTGATGACCGCATCGCTCGGGGACAGCACCGACTTGTCCTCGATGAAATCGCCGAGATGCGAATCTTCCTCTTCGCCGATCGGCGTCTCGAGGGAGATCGGCTCCTTCGCGATCTTCAGGACCTTGCGGACCTTGTCGAGCGGCAGCTCCATCTTCTCGGCG
>CBIHQZ010001180.1:0-2744 GCA_966212315.1 uncultured Myxococcales bacterium | reverse complement strand
TCCCGGCTGCGAACCCCGCTGCGGCACCGGCGAGCAGATGATAAGGGAGCGCTTCGGCCGCGCTCTGCGAACGCGACAGTCGCCACGTTGCTACCGTCACCGCGCCGAAGATCGTGCCTTCACGGAGTGAGCGAACGATCGCGGTCGTCGCATCGGGCGCGCGTGACACGTGAACGCCGAGCGCGAGCACCGGTCCGAACTGCAGTGCGAATCGAAACGCAGGATCGCCGCCGTCGAGCGGGACATCGAGAACGCGCGCTGCGGTCTGCACAAGCGCGACGCTCGCGAAGGCGGCCGACGCAAAGGCCACGATGCCGGGACCGACGCAGGTGTGAAACGGAAGCGACGCACTCGTTTGGCAGTCACCATACGTACTCGCGAGCGACTCGATCGATGCGCGCGCGCGTGCGACCGCGATCCACGCGATCAGCAACGCGCCCACAGCGAGGAGCGCGATCGCCGCGAGGATGCCGCGGTCGAAACCCTCGAACGTCGCGAGCCACCCGAGGAGCGAGAAATTCATGACGTGTCGAGGCCGACAACGCCCGCGCGTGGATGTTCCGCGCGCCTTACGGAAGCGCCGGGCATTGCCCGTCCATCGGGACGCTGCATGCGTTCGTGCATCCTGGGATGCCGCACGGGTAGCAGCACAAGAGCCCCGATCCGCACTCGGTGTCGCTGGTGCACGCCGTACCGACCGCAGCGTCCGGACGAGGTCCGCCGTCGCTCGCGCCGCCATCCGAGTGGACGACTTCACACGCGCCACCGACGCAATCGCACACGGTCGTCGCCGTCTCGGGGCAACTGCTCGGGCATCCGAGAGGGCATGTGCGCGGGTCGCTCACGCACACGATGTCCGCGGGGTTGCAGCTACCGCAGCCGCAGAAGAACGGATGACAGTCCGTGCTCGTTCCGCACGCCGATGGCGCGTCGGTCGCCGTGTCAGCGAGCGAGGTGTCGTTGCCGACGTCCGCGGGCACATCAGTCGCGGGCGCATCCATTGCGACGTCTTGCGCGATGTCGTTCGCGGCATCGCTCGTCGCCACGTCGGTTCCGCCGTCCGCGACGGCTTGCGAACTGCATGCGGCTCCGACCATCGATGCGAACAATGCGACCAGTGAGATGTGCGCGAGGCGACCGAATGCTGCGTTCATCCCGCGATGCTACGACCTCTTTCGTCGCGACACGACGAGCGCAGCGAACAGCGCGCCGAGCCAGCCAGCGCGGCCGATGCGCGGGCCGGCCGAACATCCCGACGAACACGACGGTTCGCAGTGCGATCCAGCGTCGGTGCTCACCGTGGCATCCATCGCGACAGCCGCGTCGCCGTTCGTGACGGATGCGTCGCGATCGGGCGAGCCGCCATCGATCGAGAAGAACTGGCGGCGGATGTCGTTCCATCGCGCGCCGCACGCGGACGACTCGACCGAGCCAGCAGGGCAAGCGAAGGAACCGGCGACCTGATCGAATCGCAACAGCGGATCGAGCGTGCGTCCTTCGTCGCGTGAACGCGCGATCGCGAAACCATCCGCGAGCCAGTCACCGCACACGAAGAGCGAGCCGTTCGACCATCGAAGACACTGCACGGAAACCGCGGCGCGCGGGCTCCAGGTGGAACCGCCGTCGGACGATGCGAGCAGACCGTCGCCGCCCGCGCCGCCGACCCACACCGAACGTCCCGTCGCATCGATGGCAAAACCGAGCATTGCGCCGCGTGTGCGGGTCACTTCGTTCCAACGAAGGCCGCCGTCGGTCGAGCGCATGAGTGCGGTGGGACGCGTGGTGCCGCCGTCGGTAGTGACCGGAAAGAGTCGCGCGCGGACGTACACGGTGTCGGGTTGCGTCGGGTCGATGCCGGCGATCCATGCGTCGTCGATGCGGTCGGTGGGGAACGGCACCATCGTCGCGGTGGCGCCGCCATCGTGCGAGACCATCACGCGTGCGATGCGGTCGGCGCCGTAACCCGTGAGATAGAGCGTGCGCGAATCGCTGCGTGCCATTTCGAGCGTGGTGAGAACGAATGACGGAATCCCGTTTCCGAGCATGGCGAAGTGCTCGCCGCCGTCGTCCGATCGCGCGACGAAGCTCGCACCGCTGTCGTTCGTCACGGCTGCGACGATCGTCGCGCCGTCCTCGGAGGCATCGAGATCGCCGACCGCGTATTGCGCGAACGCGGGGATCGCCGGGGCGTCGCAGCGCATGGCGTCGACGCGCCGCAGCTGCGTATCGAGTCCGACGTAAACGCGCAACTGCGTGTCGAACACGAACGGCGGATCGAGGAACCCACGGTCGCCATACCCCAGCGCTTCTTCGCAGATGTAGCGAAACGTCGCGCCGTCGTCGTCGCTCACGACGAACCCGAACGTCGAGCGAAGCGCGATGGTCCGTCCGTTCGCGAGCAGGTGCTGCGCTGCAGGAAATCGCCCGTTCGCGGTGGCCGGCTCGGTGACGACGAGCGATGCGAGGCATAGGCCGGCGAGTGCTGTCTTCGGGATGCGCATGAAGAGTTCATCGTTGGACGCGTGAATCGCCCGCGCGTCGTGCGATCGCGTCAGTGTGCGAGCGCAGTCGAAGCGCGCGCCTCGCTCACGGTTCACCGTCGCGATGGGTTGGTGTAGCGTCGCGCGCGATGCGATTCCGATGGGTGTCGATGGTTGCGGTCGTGTTCTCGGGTGCTGGCTGCGGACCGACGCTGCAAGTGCGCGAGGCACACAGCGGGATTCAACACGACACGGCCGGGCACT
>CBIHQZ010001179.1:0-2746 GCA_966212315.1 uncultured Myxococcales bacterium | reverse complement strand
CCGGGGGCGCGCCCGCGGCCGCGCGAGCAAGAGCGTCCGGCGGCGAGTTATGGGGTGCGGTTGGAGTGACCTCACCCCCGCTGCCGCGCGCCCCTCTCCCTCGACGCCACCGCGCAACGCGCGGACGCAGGCGTCGTCGAGAGAGGGGCTCGAAGGATGGAGGCGTGATCTGGGGGCTGTACTCGTTGCGGTGCGGCAGGCCGGCAACGTCGAGGATGCGGGGCCTGCATCGAAGGGGCCGCCGCAGCACTGTATTCACCGGAAGCCACGCAGGACGCATTCGCGCCGAGACAAACACAGCGCACTGCGCACTCAACGCTGCTGACCATCGTACGACCTCGTTCCCGGTCCTCATCTCCCGCCGCCATCGTTCCAGCCCCTCTCTCGACGATGCCTGCGTTCGCGCTCGCGGCGCGGGCATCGAGGGAGAGGGGCGCGGCGGCAGCCGGGGGTGAGGTATCACCCGCCCGAACGCATCGCACGCGAGCGTCCCTTCGCATGCTCGCATCGGGCCGCAATTAATCATCGCCGTGACGTCGCCGTCACCGCGAGCCCGCGCAGGCGGGCTTTGGAGGTGTTGCCGCGGGTTCACCCGCCGGGAAATCTTTTGAACCCGTCCTCGCTGCACCGCTTGAACTCCCCTGCCCGTCCGCGCTTCCATCGCGCGCCATGCAACGACGCCGACTCGCGCACCGGTTCACCTCGCTCTGCCTCGCCTCGCTCGCCGCCAGCGCATGCGGCGCCTCGCAATCGCAGACCACCGCGACGTCCGAACTCGCGACCAACGCCGAATCCGCCGCGTCACCTCGCCCCTCGTCGCCGCCACCGTCGTCGTCGTCCCCGCCCCCGGCCTCGCCCTTCGCGAACGCCCCCGAAGTCGCGCGCTCGGAAGCCTACCGCTTCGCCCTGAACCTCCCGCGCGAATGGCTCGCACTCACGCCCGAGCAATTGCTCCGCATCCATCGCGATGCGCGCGTCGGCTACAGCTCCCCCGACGGGACCTTCATCGGCGCGGTCGTCGCCTCGCCCCTCGAACGCAACGCCACCTTCCAGGCCGCAGCCGATCGCTGGGCCACTGCGCTGCGTGGCGACGGCGCGCGCGTCGTCGGCGTCGAACGCACTCGCTTCGGCGATCACGACGCCGTGCACGCGCGCATCGAGATGCAGTCCGGCGGCTCGCCCGTCCTCGTCGACGCGATGGTCTTCGCGCGCGATCGCCACCTCGTCGCCGTCCAGGCGATGCACACCGCCGGCGCCGCCTACAATCCCGAGGCTTTCTTCGCCGCCTACCGCGACATTCCCGGCGCGCTCACCACCGCCGACGTCGACGTCGCCATCACCACCGCCGAAGGCCCCGGATGGCGCGTGCACGATCGCCGCTTCGAAGACTTCGTCGCGGGCCTCGTCGCCGAATTGCCCGAAGGGTGGTCGTTCCTCGATCGCTGGTCGACGCGCGACCTCGGCACCGACGTGGGGATCGCGATGAAAGCCGACGGCGCGGATCACTACGCATTCGTCACGTCCGAACATGTCCCCGCCGCCGCGCAAACCCGCTGGCGCGCCGCGATCCAGGCCGAGTCCGCCGCGCGCTATCCCGCCGCCAGCGGACGTCCCCCCGAATCCATCGCGTTCGACACCACGCCCCTCTCCGCCGACGTGCTGAGCGCGGGCGAGCGCGAACTCCTGCTCGCCGCGACCTGCCGCGGCGACACCTGCGTCACGGTCGGCATGCAATGGGCCGCGAGCGAGGCAACCGCCGCACACGAACGACTCGCCCACGGGGCGCCGCGCTTTCGCTGGATGACACCGGCCGAACGCGCTGCCGGCGCGCGCCACATGCCGGGCGCGACGCACGATGTGCATCTCGTCGGCGTCGACGAATCGCTGCACGCCGGGCGATACACCGACTACGCGCACGGCGTTCGCTTCACGCTTCCGGAGCGCGGCGTGTGGAACGTGCAGTGGGGGCGCGAAGCGACGCAGTCGGCCGAGCACCTGCAGTTCATGGCGAGCGATCTCACCACTGACGTGCGCCTCGCGCTGGCGGTCGAGACGGTCGCGGCCGGAACCACCGACGCCGCGTTCCACGCGACGATGCGCGAGCATCTGCATGCGCCGGTCGAAACGCATCCGCGCGAACGACGCATCGGCGCAGTGCGCGTGCTCGAGTCGGACATCGCGTCACTCGGCGAGGCGCGGGTCACCTACCGCGCGATCACCGCCGTGCGCGGCACGACCGCGGTGCGCTTCGAGGTCGCCGGGATCGACGAGAACATGCAGGCCGCACGTCGCATGGTCGACGAGATCATGCGCTCGTTCGACGTGGCACCCGGGCCGATCGACCGCGGGCATCGCGATGGCGATCGCTACGTCGCCGATCAACTCGGCTACTCGATCCGCATCCCCGCCGACTGGACGCACGAGGGATCGCCGTTCGGCGACGGGCTCTATGCCGATCGCTGGTCGCACGGTGAAAAAGCGGTGTTCGTGTTCGCGCAGGGACCTTCCGATCGTCCCGACGGCGCGCGCGGTGAAGGGCTGCTGATGGAGACGTTGCGCACGCTCGATCCGGCAACGCCGGCCGAGAGCGCCTGGCAGGCGTCGACGTTGAGCGGGCGCCCGGCGCGCATCGCGTCGTGGAGCGATGGCGCGCATGCGGTGCGTGCGTTGCGCGTCGCCCGCGATCGCACGGGGTATCTCGTGTTCGCGACGGATGACCCGCCCGGGAGCGGGGATGCGGTCGCGC
>CBIHQZ010001178.1:0-2746 GCA_966212315.1 uncultured Myxococcales bacterium | reverse complement strand
ATTTCGTGATCAGCCGAATCTCTACGGCGTCCTCACTGCCGCCGTGAATCTGCGCGCCTCGATCGACGTGAGCGATCGCTTCTTTCTCACCGCGAACGTGGGCGTCTTCCAGTACCGCGAGGTGCACAACGCGACGATCGTGGTGCCGGGTCTCTCGTTCGGTCCGGTCGTCCTCGGGGCGCACGTCGTGGCTGCTCGCGGCGAGCACTGGCAGTTCGCGCCGTATCTTCGCGCGATGGTTTCGCCGGGCGCGCAGTACGCCGTGCTGTTCGGATTCGAACCGGGTGTGTCGACCATGTTCGAGTTCGCGCGGCGCTTCACCGTTCATGCGGGACTTTCGGTTCCGATCAGCGGCACGCAGCTGGACGCGAGTTCGTGGAACCTGCTCGTCCGTGGGTCGCTCGAGATCGCGGCCCGCGTGGCCAACCCGGTCGAGATCGCGCTCGGCGTCGATGTGCGGGGGCGATTCCTTCCGAGCACCGCATTCGACGGACTCGCGCCGTACCTCGGCGGGCGAGTCTTCGTCGGGAGCGCGAGCGCGGTGCAGCTCACCGTCTCGGCACTCAATCAAGGTCGCGACAATACGCTCGCGCGCTTCTCGCTCGGCTTCTGGACGTCGTGGTGATCGCGCGCGAGTACTCGGTATCGACGGGCTAGGGCACCCGCCGATACGCGTACGCGGAGGTGCTACAACCTCCACGCCGTGAAGCGAGTGCTCATCGCGTCGGCCGTGCTGCATGCCGCGCTCATCGCGGCCGTGTCGCGCACGCCTGCGATTCGACGCGTCGCGGAGTCCGTTCGGGACGTCGTCGAATTCGAGATCACCGCGATGCCGGCGCCGACCACTGCGCGAGTCGAAGCGCCGCCGCCTGTTGTGCACGCTGCGCTCGCGCCGCCCGTCGACGCACCATCACCGCCGCGCAACTTGCGTCCCGCGCCCGCATCGAGAAGCGCGCGCATCGCACCGATTCACGCTGCGCCCGCTGTCGTCGAGCCGACGGCCGCTGCGCCGATGCATTCCGAACCCGTCGCACCCGCCGTTGCGACGGAACCCGCGAGAGTGCCGATCGACGCGGCATCGATTCTGTCCGGTACGCGATCCGCGGCACTCGCCAACGAAGCCGCCGTTGCTGGACCACTGCGCGGCTCCGAAGCAGATCGCACCGCACGAGCGCGCGCTGCAACGATGCCTTACGTGAACGAACTGATCGCGTCGTCGAACCCGATGGAGCCGACGAACGTGCACACGTACTACGGTGCCCTGTCGCGCCGCATGCGAGAGACCTGGCGGCCAGGTTTCTACCGCACGCCGTCGATGGTCGACGCGTTGCTCGCCGCCCCGCGACGGATGGCCAACGCAGTCGCGCGCTATCGCACGCGGGCAGCGACGTTTGCGAACACGGGCCGGCCCGATGATCCCGCGCGTCCGCTGATCGTCACGGACTTCGAGGACCGCAACAGCTTCTCGTCGGTCACGACGTCGACCATCGTCGAAGTCGAACAAGACGAGACCGGCCGCGTGATCTCGGTTCGCGTCGTGCGTCCGGCGCGGGTGCGTGAATTCGACGAAGCCGCCGTGGCGGCGGTGCGCACTGCAATGACCCAGCAAGATCCAGTGGCGATGCCGGGTGGACGGCGCTCGCGCTTCGGATTCGACGTCGTCGCGTCGCGCGATGTCATCGTGCCGATCGCGGGTTTCACGTTCAACGAGAGCAACGGCTTCTTCGAGATGCACTACCCCGGTGCGCTGCACGTGCGCACGCGCATCCGTCCGATCGGGAGTCGCCGTCTCGACACGCCGTGGCCCGCGCCGGGACAGACCGCCGCCGCGCAGCCCTGACGAATCGACCCGCGCGAGGCGACCGCGTCATTGCCGCGCGAGCGTCAGCCCCTCGGTTCGCATCACACGTTCCATCGGCATGTCCGCGGCAGTGCGCCCTCCCCCGCTCGCTCGGAAAGCAGCGCGATCCGTCGCGTTCTGGCGGCGCCATGCATGACGTCGATCTGCTTCTCACGCTGACCGGGGCACTGACCGCCGCCTTGGTTCTCGGCTTCGCGACGCAACGTCTACGGCTGTCCCCCATCGTCGGCTATCTACTCGCAGGCATCGTCGTCGGACCGTTCACCCCGGGATTCGTCGCCCACGGATCGATCGCCCAACAGCTCGCCGAGATCGGCGTGATCCTCCTGATGTTCGGCGTCGGCCTGAACTTCGACGTTCACGAACTGCTCGCCGTGCGAAAGGTCGCCATTCCGGGCGCGCTCGCCGGCATCGCGATCGCAACGATCGTCGGCACCATCGTGTCGCGCGTATTCGGCTGGTCGCTCGGCGCGGGGTTCATCTTCGGGCTCACCATCTCCATCGCGAGCACCGTGGTGCTCCTGCGTGTGCTCTCCGATCGCGACGCATTGCACACCCACGCCGGTCACCTCGCCGTCGGCTGGCTCGTCGTCGAAGATCTCTTCACCGTTCTCATGCTCGTGCTGTTGCCCGTTCTCGCCGGCGGCGGCTCGCGCGGGCGATCCGAAGTGGCGATCGCGATCGGCCTCGCGCTCTTGAAAATCGGCGGGCTCATCGTGTTCACCTTCACGGTCGCGCGACGATTGCTTCCGAAGATACTCGGCTACGTCGCGAAAACGCGCTCGCGCGATCTGTTCACGCTCACCGTGCTCGTCGTCGCCCTCGGCATCGCGGTCGGTTCGGCGAAACTCTTCGGCGTGTCGATGGCGCTCGGCGCGTTCCTCG
>CBIHQZ010001177.1:0-2751 GCA_966212315.1 uncultured Myxococcales bacterium | reverse complement strand
GAAGTCCGTGATGCGCGTGACGCCGTCGGCGCCGACAAGAATGTTCTGCGGTGAGATGTCGCGATGAACGAGGTTGAGCGGCTTGTCGCTTGCGTCGTGAAGTTCATGAGCGGCGTGAAGTCCAGCGAGCGCATCGGCCATGATTCGAAGTGCAATCGGCACGGGAATCGCTGCTCGTTCGTGCTGCAGGGATTTCTGCACGCGCGACAGGGCGAATCCGTCGATCATGTCCATCACGAGGAAGAGCGCGCCTTCGTCGGTCTCGCCGACATCGAGCGTCGCCACGACGTTCGGATGATGGATGCGCGCTGCCAGACGCGCCTCGTCGAGGAACATGTCCGCGAACTCCTGCTCGCGGCGCAGATGCGCATGGCAACACTTGATCGCGACGATGCGCTAGAACCCGGCCACCCCCCGCACGCGCGCCAGGTACACCGTCGCCATGCCGCCCGCTGCAATCTCGTGAAGCAGTTCGTATCGCCCCAACGGCCTCGGAAGAACCTCCGAGGTGTTCGTATTCGTCATGCGCCGTCCCCTCGCCCCGACGCGCAGTTCTTCAGCTTGCGACGCGAACGGTCAACGACCCCCGATGGCGAGCGACAGGAGGGCTGCGCGCCGTTGCGGACGGTCTTCAGTGTCGGGTGTGTCGAGTAGGGGCCAGCGCGGACGACGAACGCCTCGGTGCGCCATCCGCACGTGAATTTCAGCGTGCGTGTGCGGAGCGTGTGATCACACGGGCGTGCGCGTTGTCGCGGCGACGCGCATGGACATGTCGACGTACGCGATGCCGTCGCAGACGCTCATCGCGAAGTGCGCGAGCGGACTGCGCGCGAGTCCTGCGATCACGCCGCCGTTGCCGTCGAAGCGCGAGAAGTGGCACGGGCACACCGCAACGCCGGTCGCGTTCGGCGCGCCGATCACGCAACGCTCGTGCGTGCACAACGCGCTGTAGGCATAGAGCCCGTCCGCGTCGTGACCGATGATCACCGCGAGATCGCGGATCAGTGCCCATGTCCCCATCGGGAAGTCGGTGACGGGACCGGCGGTGTCACCCATCGCCGTGCAGGTCGAGGTCGTGGCGTCGCTCGACGCGTCGTCGGTTGCGGTCGACGAATCGGCGTTCGTGCTGCTGTCGTTCGGCTGCGCGACGGGACCGCACGCGCTCACCGCGGCGGCGCTCGAGGCGAGAACGAGAAGGCGACGGCGGGAAATCGAGGGGTCGGATCCTGAAGTACTCATCGCAATCGTGTCCCGGCGAGAAGAATGGTGCGCGTCGCACGGGATCGACGAGCAGATCGAATGTGTCCCAAGAAGGGGCATCCAGTCCATCCTTCGTGCATTCGGAACCGAACCGCGTGCCTTTGCGCGCACGTATGTGCCTGCGTGGCTCGGCGCGCGCGGATTACGGCACCAGCAGCACCTTTCCGATCGCCTTTCGATCGTGAATGTACTGATGCGCGGCCGGCGCCTCGTCGAATGAGAAGGTCTTGTCCACGTGCGGGTGAATCTTCCCTTCCTCGTAGAGGGCGAGAAGCGCTTCGAACTGCGGGCGAAGAAGATCGAGTCGCGAGAACAGGTGACCCATGTTCGTGCCGCCGATGGTCTTGTTCTCGTCCATCAGTTTCATCGGGCTGAACGAACGCACCCGCACCAGTTGCAGCGCCGCGTGAACGAGATTGCGCTTGTTGCCCGACGCCGCGGACGACATGCCGAATGCAACGAGTCGCCCGCACGGTCCGAGCAGATCGTAGCCTTCGCTCCACGACTTGCCGCCGACCGCATCGAGGATGAGATCGAGCCCTTTCTCGCCGACGATCGCGCGCACCGCTCGGACGTAGTCGGCGCTCGAATCGATGCAGTGCTGCACGCCCTTCTTGCGAAGGAACTCGTGCTTCGATGGCGACGCCGTTCCGAAGATCTCGCAGTCGCGCGTCTGCGCGAGTTCGATCGCGGCGAGGCCGACGCCACCCGCTGCCGAGTGGATCAACACACGCGAGCGCGGGCGCACGGTGCCGGTGAACAGCATCATGTTGTACGCGGTGAGATAGACGACCGGGAGCGCGGCGCCTTCTTCGAAGGTCATCGCGCGCGGCATGCGAAACACCTGTTCGGCCTTCACGACCAGCGTGTCGGTGTATCCGCCGAAGCGCGGCATCCCGAAGACGCGATCGCCTTCCCTGAAGTCCGAAACGCCGTCGCCGACCTGATCGATCGTGCCGGACACTTCGTACCCGACGACGCACGGGATCTTCGGCGCATCGGGATAGAGCCCCACACGCGCCATCAGGTCGGCGAAATTGATCCCCGCAGCTTTCACGCGAATCCGCACCTCGCCGGGTCCCGCATTCGGGTCGGGTGCTTCGCGGACTTGCAGGACGTCGGGCGGGCCGGGGCGCGTAATCCAGATCTGTCGCATCGCGCGAGGGTAGCGCCTTTGTGGTCGAGGTCGTCGCTGGCGTCCGCCGGGTCGCGCGCAGGTCATCGACCGGAATCGCTCCGCAGGGAAAGCATTCGTTCTGTTCGTCGCGAGAAGTGCCACGCGCCCCGGACGCATCGCTTCGCGCACCTGCTACGCTCGGCGCGTGCTCCCGGAAGGCTTTCGTTCGCTCAAGTCGCTTCGCGCGCTGAACATCTACGCAGTCGCGGCGTCACTCGCTGCGCTGACCGGCGCGGCGTTCTCGTCGATGGGCATGTCGCACGACTCGAGCGTCGTCTCGATCTCGATGATGACCACGCTCGTCGTCGGCGGGC
>CBIHQZ010001176.1:0-2752 GCA_966212315.1 uncultured Myxococcales bacterium | reverse complement strand
TCGAAGCACAAGGTGCTCTCGAATGCGTCGTGCACCACGAACTGCCTCGCGCCGATCGCGAAGGTCGTGAACGACAACTACAGGATCAAGCACGGTCAGATGACGACGGTGCACTCGTACACGAACGATCAGGCGATTCTCGATCAGCCCCACAAGGACCTGCGCCGCGCGCGCGCGGCGGCGATGTCGATGATCCCGACGAGCACCGGCGCAGCGAAGGCGATCGGACTCGTGATTCCCGAATTGAAGGGAAAGCTCGATGGCTACGCGATCCGCGTCCCGACTCCCGACGTGTCGCTCGTGATTCTCGCGTGCGAAGTCGACAAGAAGACGTCGAAGGACGAAGTGAACGCGGCGCTGAAGAAGGCCGCGGCGGAGGGACCGATGAAAGGGATCTTCTTCGCGACCGACGAGCCCCTCGTGTCGGCGGACTACATCGGCAACGCCGCGAGTTCGACGGCGGACACCCTGCTCACGCAGGTCATCGACGGCACGTTCGTGCAGGTGTCGGCCTGGTACGACAACGAGTGGGGCTTCTCGAATCGGATGCTCGACACGATGGCGTACATGGTCTCGCGCGAAGGCTGAGCGGAAAGAACACGGAGCGAGACACCATGGCCGTCCTCGATCGCATCAAGACCGTCGATCAACTCGAAGTCACCTCGCGGCGCGTGTTCGTGCGCGTCGACTTCAATGTCCCGCTCACCGAGAACAAGCAGGTCTCGGACGACACGCGCATTCGTGAAGCGCTCCCGACGATCAAGTACTTGATCGAAAAGGGCGCGCGCGTGGTGCTCGCGTCGCATCTCGGGCGGCCGAAGAAGGACAAGAAGGCGGGGTTGTCGCTCGAGCCGGCGGGGCATCGTCTCGCGGAGCTGCTCGGGATCGACATCGTGCTGGCGGACGATTGCATCGGCGACGGCCCGAAGAAGGTGATCAACGACCTTCGCGACGGCCGCGTGGTGTTGCTCGAGAACCTGCGCTTCCACCCGGAAGAAGAAGCAAACGACGAAGGGTTCGCGCGCGAACTCGCGAAGTTCGCGGACGTCTACGTGAACGACGCATTCGGTGCGGCGCATCGCGCACACGCCTCGGTGGAAGCGCTGCCGCGACTGATCGCGGATCGCGGCGCGGGATATCTCTTGCAGAAGGAACTCAATGCGCTCGGCAAGCTCGTGTCGGGCCCCGAGCATCCGTACGTGGCGGTGCTCGGCGGCGCGAAGGTCAGCGACAAGATCGAAGTGATCGAAGCGTTGATGAGCAAGGTCGACTCGCTCCTCATCGGCGGCGCGATGGCGAACACGTTCCTCGCGGCGCAGGGACGCCCGATGGGCAAGAGCCTGGTCGAGAGCGACAAGCTCGCACTCGCACGCGACCTGCTCGAGAAGGCGAAGGCGAAGAAGGTCGAGATCGTGCTGCCGGTGGACGTCGTCGTGGCGGCGTCGCTCGACGCGCCCGAAGGAACGGTCGTCGGCACCGATGGCGTGAGCGGCGATCAGATGGCGCTCGATATCGGGCCGAAGAGCGTCGCGAACTTCCGCGAGAAGCTCATTCGCGCGAAGACCGTGTTCTGGAACGGGCCGATGGGTCTGTTCGAGAAGAAGCCATTCGCCGCGGGAAGCGTGGGCGTCGCGCAGGCGATCGCGGAGGGCGCGGGCTTCTCGGTGGTCGGCGGCGGTGATTCGGTCGCGGCGGTGCAGCAGGCGGGTCTCGCCGCGCGCTTCACGCACGTGTCGACCGGCGGCGGCGCATCGCTCGAACTCATCGAAGGCAAGAAGCTCCCGGGCGTCGAGGCACTTCGCACATGACCGCGCAGAACCGACGGCCGCTCATCGCCGGGAACTGGAAGCTTCACAACACGATCGCCGAGAGCATCGCGCTCGCGCGGGCGATCGCGGACGCGCGCATCGGACCGCGCACCGACGTGGTGGTGGCGCCGGTGTTCACCGCTCTCGCGGCAGTGGCCGAAGCGCTGCGGGGCACGCGCGTGGAAGTCTCCGCGCAGGACGTGTTCTGGGAAGACAAGGGCGCGTTCACCGGCGAGGTGTGTGCGCCGATGCTCGCGGACGCCGGGTGCACTTACGGAATCGTCGGGCACTCGGAGCGCCGGCAGTTCTTCGGCGAGACCGACGAGGGTGTCGCGAAGAAGGTCACCGCGCTGCGCAAGGCGGGGCTCACGCCGATCGCGTGCGTGGGCGAGACGCTGGCCGAGCGCGAGAGCGGCATCACGTTCGAGGTCGTGCGGCGACAGCTGGAAGCGATTCTCGCGGTGCTCGACGAGACCGGCGCGGCCGAGGTGGTCATCGCGTACGAGCCCGTGTGGGCCATCGGCACCGGCAAGGTTGCGAAATCGAGCGATGCGCAGGCGGTCCACGCGTATCTCCGCGATCGGATCGTCCACAAGTTCGGCGATGCGGGACACGCCACGCGGATTCTCTATGGCGGCAGCGTCAAGCCCGACAACGCAGCCGAACTACTCGCACAGCCGGACATCGATGGCGCGCTGGTCGGAGGCGCTTCCCTTGACGCCGCGGGCTTTGCGAGGATTATCCAGGCCGCGGGTTAGATCCCCCTTCCCTTTTTTCACCGACTGCCCGAGATAGCCACCTCCCCATGACCACTTTGCTCATCATCGTTCACGTCATCGTTTGCCTCTTCCTCGTCGGCGTCGTGCTGCTCCAGAGCGGCCGATCGGGTGGGATGGGCGTTCTCTCGGGGGCTGCGACGCAGACCGTGTTCGGTGGACGCGGCG
>CBIHQZ010001175.1:0-2752 GCA_966212315.1 uncultured Myxococcales bacterium | reverse complement strand
GATCTTCGGCTCGATCCTTTCGAGCGTCCCCGCCGTGGCCATCGCGCTCGGCGACGGCATCGGCCCGGCCCTCTTCGTGCTCGCGTGGATCATCGGAATCCATCAGCTCGAAGCGAACCTTCTCAATCCGAAGATCATGGGCGACGCGGCGAAGATCCATCCGGTGCTCGTCGTCTTCTCGCTCATCGTCGGCGAACATTTCCTCGGCATCCTCGGCGCACTGCTGGCTGTGCCCGCGATGTCGGTGCTGCAGACGCTGTTCCTTCACTGGCGCAAATACGCGCTGAACTACGGCGACGCGGTGATGCCCGGCGAGACCGTGGTTCCGCCGCCGCCGCCCACGTCCGTCGTGCCGGAGCAGACGTGACGAAGCACGCGATGCGTGTGCTGGTGGGTCACGAAGCTTCCGACGCCGCGGCTCTCCTCGGGCGCGCGTTCGGCGACAACCCCGGCTACTGCGCGATGCTCCCGTGGCTCGACGATCACGCGCGACGCGCCGCGGTCACCAAGATCAAACGCGGCTTCGTAGAAGCTGCGATTCGTTATCAACGCGCCAACTGCATCGACGTCGATGGACGGCTCGGATGCGTCGCGTTGTGGTGCGCACCCGGGCATTACCCGGTGAGTGTCGCGGCGAAGGTCTGGCATGCGAGCGGATGCGTGAAGACCGGACCGCGCGGGGTGATGAACCTGTTGCGCATGGACGCGGCGATGGCGAAGCGTCATCCGATCGAACCGCACTACTACCTGTTCGTGCTCGGCGTGGATCCGACGCTGCAAGGGCGGGGACTCGGGAGCGCGATGCTCGAGCAATTGAACGTCATCGGCGATTCGGCGGCGCTCCCCTGGTATCTCGAGACCGACAAGCCTTCGAGCGTGAAGCTGTATCAGCGGCATGGATATGAGGTCGTCGATGAGTTCACGCTGCCGAAGGTGAACGACGTGCGGATGTGGACGATGCGGCGCGCGGCGCGGTGAGTGTGGGGTCTGCCGACGCTTCTACAAATTGAACTTCCGAATCAATCGATGAAGATACGTGCGGTTCAATCCCGCGGCCTCGGCGGCGGCGGAGATGTTGCCGCGATGCGCCGCGAGAATCCCGCGCACGTATTCGCGTTCGAGATGATTGAGCCACTCCTCGCGCAGATCGCGCAGTGGCCGATCGATTGCGATGGTGGGCGCATTCGCGTCACCCGCAGATCGCGTCGCGGTCACCGCCATCGCGGGCACGCCCGATTCGCGCTCGCCGCCGCTCATCTCCAACGCGCGTCGCGCACCGACCGCGAGCGCACGCTCGACGAAGTTTCGCAGCTCACGCACGTTGCCGAGCCACGGCCGCGACGAGAGTTCGCGCAACAGCTCCGGATCGAATGCCGTCGCCACGCCGGCGGGCATGAAGCGCGCGACGAGCGCCGGGATGTCTTCGCGATGCGCACGCAACGGCGGCACTTCCACGGGCAACACTGCGAGCCGGAAGAAGAGATCCTCGCGGAATCCACCGGCGTTCACCATGCTCGGCAGATCGCGATGGGTCGCTGCGATGAACCGCACGTCGACCGGTCGATGCGCCGACTCGCCGAGGCGCCGCACGGTACGTGACTCGGTGACCCGCAGAAGCTTCGGCTGCATGCCGAGCGGGAGTTCGCCGATCTCGTCGAGGAACACCGTCCCGCCCTCGGCGTCTTCGAACACGCCCGCTCGCGCCGCCATCGCGCCGGTGAACGCGCCCTTCGCGTGACCGAAGAGTTCACCCTCGAGCAGCGCTTCCGGCAGCGCACCGCAATCGATCGTGACGAACGGCTTGTCCCGTCGCGGCGACGCTTCGTGAATCGCTCGCGCGACCAGCTCTTTGCCGGTGCCGGTTTCGCCGATGAGCAGCACCGGTGATTGCGTCTGCGCGATCGCGTGAAGCTTCGCGAACAGCTGCCGCATCATCACACTCGGACCGACGAGCGGACCGAATCGCGGCTCGGGCCACGCATCGAGCGGCGCTGTTTCCGCGGCGTGGCGAAGCTGCAAGTCCGTCCCGCCCAGTCGAATGCGCGCACCGTCGGGCACTCGCGCGGAACCGACGAGAATCCCTTCGACGAAGCTGCCGTTGCGGCTTCCGAGATCGCGCAGCCACACCCCGTTCGGACCCGGTTCGATCTCCGCGTGCAGTCGCGACACCGAAGCGTCTTCGAGCAGGATGTCCGCGCCCGGCGCCGAGCCGACGAGCACTTTGCGATCGATCGTCGCGGTGTGAACACCGGTCGTATCGCGCCACGTCACCGTCGCGTGCGCAGGCGTCGCAACCGGTCGATACCGGAGCGGGTCGGGTCGGAGTTCGGTCTCGTCGTCGAAGCCTTTTCGCCGTGCCACGCGAAACGGACTCTATCGTCTCAGAATTCGCAGGTCACGCCGATGCGGCCGGGGCCGAGCACGACGCGTGTCGTGGTGTGTGTCCCGCGCGGCGACGCGATCAGAAAGCCCACACCGAGTGCGGTACTCGCGATGCCGATCGCGAGCGATGTGTACGCGCCGATCTCGAGCGCTCGCCCGCGCGCCACCGCTTCGTCGGGCGAGTCGGCGCATCCCATCGGTTCGGGGCACGCCATTTCGAGTCGATGGAATTCGTCGACCGCGAAGCCGTACGTGACGCCGAACCCCGCGAGCCCGAGGACACCGATCGTGATGCCGGTGATGCCGACGCCGAGCATCGCGCTCGAGCGACCGGTGCCGTGATGCGCGTCCACGGCGACGTGCGGCACAG
>CBIHQZ010001174.1:0-2754 GCA_966212315.1 uncultured Myxococcales bacterium | reverse complement strand
TTCTGTTCATCGGCGCGGATGGTCGCGATCGAGTAAGCGGTATCGGCAACAGTCACCATGGCGGGTCTTTCTCCTTCGCGGTGCGTTCACATGCGGCCGAAGTAGCCTTCGATGTCGAAGAAGATCTGCTTCACGATGCCGTTCTGTTCGAACTCGAGCATGTCGAGATGGTGTCCGTTGTGCGTGAGTAGCGCCTGGCGACGGACTTGAACACGACCGAACGCGAGTTGCAGATAGCGATACTCGGATTCGGTCCCGTCGCTCTCGCCGTGCGCGCCGGCGATGACGATGGCCTGTTCGGCGCTGGTTCCGTCGCCGCCGTCGAAGCGGATGGAGCTTCCCGGCAGCGCGCGCGGACGATCGGGTGAGCTGTCGGTGACTGCGACCGGCAAAGGCGATGCGGACGCGGCGGGGCCGACGTTGTCGTTCGCGGTCGACGGCGCGCTCGACGAAGAGGGCGTCTGTTCGCCGCCGGCACTTGTTTCGGCGTGTGTAGGCGCGGTCGAAGTGTCGGTGGACGACTGGCTCGAACAGCCGACAAGCGTCGCGAGGCTACAGAGAACGAAAGGCACGAGTGCACTGCGCGTTTCGAACATCGATCGACTCCTCTCGGGTGCGTGCGGTGAAGGCGGGGCAGCGTCTCACGGGGTGAGATGATGCTGAAAGCTCCACGAGAGTCGTGTGCGCCGGCATGGTTCGGTTAGCGTGTTCGCATGGCCGCGCGACTCGTGGTGCCGAGTATCCTGCTCGCGGACGCGTTCATGCGCTTCGTCGACGAAGTGCGAACCGCGGAGGCCGACTTCCCGAGCGTGGCGCAGCTCCGAACGGCGGATCTGTCTTCGTACGTGGAGCGCCTCGAGGGCATGCGTACCGGATCGATCGAGACGAAGGCCGGCGTGCCGCTCTCGACCTTCTGGCTTCTCGATGATGCCTCAGAAGTCGTCGGAGTCGGCACTCTGCGCCATCGCCTGACACCAGCATTGCAGGAGTTCGGAGGTCACATCGGATACGCGGTGCGGCCAAGCGAAAGAGGCCGCGGCTACGGCACCGCGATCCTGAGCGCGATGCTCGAGCGAACGCGCCCCCTCGCAATTGCCCGCGTGGTGCTCACATGCGACGCCGCGAACGTGGCGTCGTGGCGAGTGATGGAGCGCTGCGGAGGCAGACTCGACGCAGAGTACGACCACGCGCCGAGTGCATCGCGGGTGCGTCGGTACATTATCGAACGCGCGAGCGCGACGTGAAGGTTCGAGCCTCAGGCCCGCTCGCTACGGCACGCATCCGAACGCACGCAGGTAGACGCGATTGGGCGTGTTGTCGCGCTCGACGTCGTGCCATGCGACCAGGATCGTGTCGTCGACAAAGGTGATCGAAGGACTCACGACACCGCCGGTGCCCGGTGCATCACCCGACCACGAAGCGACGACGTTGCCCGACTCGTCGAGGGTCTCGACGTGCATACGCGGCGTGCGCGCTTCGTTCGGGTCCTGCCACACCGCGGCGATCATCGGTTCGCGCGGGTGGTGCATGAAGTGATCGGTGAGACCGCTGTCGCTCAAGCGGCGTCCGTCCTCGAAGGGCACCGCGTCGCCGACCGCGTCGCCACCGCGCAGCAGGCGTTGGTGTCGCGCCGGCGTGTCGCGCGTGCCGGGAATGATCGCGAGGTAGCCGTCGGATATGCCGAGAAGGCGCGGGTAGCTTTCGTAGGGGAGTCCGATGCGGCGAGGTGCGGATGGTGCGTTTCCGTCGGCGCCGAGTTCGAGAAAGTACATCGGGCGATTCGTCCCCTCGAGCGCGGCCGCGATGAGCGCGGTGTGATCGCCGAACGATCCCGACGTGACGCTGAACGACATGGGCAATGCGCGCGACACGGAACGCGCACTCGACCGATCGAGCATCGACGTATCGAAGCCCAGCGCGTCGCCGGTTCCCCATGCACCGCCGATGCGATCGCCGCGAAGAAACTGCGCCGTTCGATAGTGCGTGCCGTTCGCGGCGCGAACGCTCGTGACGCTGCCGTCGGGGTGAACGGTCTGCCAGCCGGGCACATCGTCGGTGCCGTCGCGGAACGAGACGCCGAATACCGTGTCGCCGTTTGCGACCTCGGAAAACGCGAGCGTGTTCTGTGCGAGGAGCACGTCGCGCGGTTCGCGCACCACGTCGCCGAGGATCTCGCCGCGCGGTGAAACAAGGCGCGTGAAGATGTTCGGTTGTTCTCGCCCGCCGTAGATGCCGACGTACCAGCGCGCGAGGTAGTTGCCGTCTGCGAGTCGCGCCAGGACCGGGCTCCACGCCCAGCGGCAGCTGGAACAGTCGCCGGTGTCGCCTTCGATTGTGCGCAGGGTGGCGAGTTCCGAACGCGGTCCGAGCCCGAGGCCATCGTCGACGCGACCGTTGCAGTCGTCGTCGCGCCCGTTGCAAACCTCCACCGGCGGATCGGCGGGAACGCACATCGGTGTTGCCTCGCTCGTGTGTGCATCGCCGCGGACGATGAGTTCGGAGCGCGCGCCACATGCCGTGAGCGATGCAAACGAAAGAACCACTGCGCGTCGGAGAGAAGCCCGTGCCATCGGCACGAACCCTACCAGCGACCCACGATCGTCGCGCCCGCCCCGCTGTCCGCCGCGCCGGGAAGTAGCGCGATCCGCGGCCCCTGTGTCTCGGTGCGTGCAGCCCTGCATTCGCCCGCGATGATCATTCCGAGGCCGGCTGCTTGCGCGAACCCGGTGAAGATTTCGTACGCGATGCCGAACG
>CBIHQZ010001173.1:0-2755 GCA_966212315.1 uncultured Myxococcales bacterium | reverse complement strand
TGCGACGAGGCGTCGTACACGACGATGCGATCGCCCCACGGATTCCAATCGCTGCCGAACGACGTGATGCGCGATCCGTTCGCGACCACGACGTGCTCGGCCTGCATCGATCCGTCCGGCATCGGCCCGCGATCGGTCCAGACGTCGAGCGTGACGTCGTACTCGTAGATACGGCCCGGTCCGCCGTCGGTGGGATGTCCGCATCCGAGCAGGATCACGAGATCGCGTTCGTCGAGCGCGACTGCCACTGCGGGATCGTACGGACAGTTGTACCCGTCGGGACGCGGCGCGAGTCCCGTGCGCCACGTGAGGGTGTTCGTGTCGAACATCGCCGTGTGATGGTTCACGTGCGACACCGCGATGATGCGGTCGTGCACCGGCGCGGCGGTGATCGCGAACCAGGTGCCCGCGTACATGTCATCCGGGAGATTCGCCGATGCGGGGAGCATCTCCCATCGATCGGTGGCCGGATCGTAGCGCTCCATCGATCGCTGCAGCGTGCCGTCGCGACCGATGCCGCCGAAGACATAGATGTGACAGCCGACGGTCACCGCTGCCGGATAACCGGACCGCGCAACGTTGAGCGACGCGCCGGTCGACCATTGTGATCCGGTCGGGGCCGACGGATCGAGTACGTCGACCGTGTCGAGTCCCATCGCGGTGCACGCGCAACCATTCGAGTGCGAGCCCTCGGTCCCGCCGATGACGAAGAGCCGATCGTTGAGCACCGACGCGACAGTCTCGACGTGCGCGTGCGGAATCGGATCGAGTTCTCGCGTGTGGTAGTCGCATGGAGGCGAGATCTGCCCGACACACGCGCGGCCCCACAGCCCGAGTTCGCCGGCGCCTTCGCACTGCTGCACGCCCGCGACGCAGATGCCCGTGCCGATCAGCGCAGCCGGTCCGTCGAAGCACGGGCGGCTCGAGCCGGGCTGGCAGGCACAGCCTTCGGCGAGCACGCCGTTGCAGTTGTGATCGAGCTGCATGTCGGACGGATCCGAACAGCTCTCACTTGCTTCGGGAAGAACTTCGCCCGCGCACGGCGACCATCGCCCGCCGGTGCATGTCTGCATTCCTTCGCGGCAGATCCCGACGTTGCGCGTCTGCGCCGGGCCGTTGTAGCAAGTGCGCGTCGTCCCCTCGGCGGTGCATCGATCCGCGCCGGGGCACTGCGGAATCATGATCACGTCGCGGGCATCGCTCGCATCGGTCGCCACGTCGGTCGGCACGAACGTGTCGGCAGCGTGGACGTCAGTCGCGTCCATCCCTCCGCCATCGATACGCACCACACAGTGACCCGACTCGCAGGTCGATCCTGTCGCGCACGCTGGATCACAGGTCCCGCTGTCGCGCTCACCGCCCGCAGAGCAGGCAGTGAGAAGTCCGTGAACGAGAAGTGCGACGATGCTCGCGAAGCGCGAATGACGAGGGGTGCGCATGCCCGGGATTGTACTCGGGCGGTCGTGGTGGGTGGAAACGCTATGCGTCGATCACGTGTGGGTCAGTGCTGCGGGCAGACGACATTCGGGCTGCATTCGGGAATGGGCGCCGATCGGCCCTCACACGTGGACGCTCGAATGCGGGCTAGACAGCGCTCGAGACGGTCGCCGTCGAAGCCGTGCTGCGCGCACGAACTGCTCTGCCACCCCATGTAGCCATCGGTCTGGAACGTCGATGAACACGCGAGGGGGGTGGCGAATCGAGGCCCCGGCACCGCGCCGCAGGCTGATTCCATTTCGCATCGCGCGTTGGCGATCGAACGAACGGTCGCTGTCGACACGACCGGGCCGCCGCCGCGTGCATTCGCGGAATCGCGGATCGCAGCCGCTTCATGCTGCGCCTGGCGCTCGATCGCCTCGCCGCTGGAATTGAGGTCGTTGATCGTTCGCTCGTCCTGCGGCGTCGTCGGTCCGCGACCCATCCACACCGCGCGATTGGCCAGCACCTCACGCGTCTCCTCGGCGTGTCGCACGATCTGACTCGCGTGCGGATCGCTCTCGTTCTTTCGGCACGCCGCGCCTGCGATCGAGGCGAAGAGCGTGATGCTGACGACGCGGAAGAAGGCTGGCCTGACCTGCATGTGTAGACGCTCCGTTCCGCACGGCCGAGTCTCGCGATCGGGGCGTGCAGTACGTTCGAAGCAAGCTCGAGGCCCACGCGCGACTCGTGCCTCGCGTGCACAGCGCGCCTTGTGGATCGAGCGACGGCCGGGCTAGGGTGCGCGCGTGTCAACCGCCGTCACTCAGGGCATTCGCGTCGACGTGAAGTCTCAGTACCTCGCCGATCGCTCCTCACCGTCGTCCCGTCAGTACGTCTTCGCGTACACGATTCGCATCACCAACGAGGGCACCGAGACGGCGCAGTTGATGAGTCGTCATTGGGTCATCACCGACAACGAAGGCAAGGTGCAGGAGGTTCGCGGCGATGGTGTCGTCGGCGAGCAACCCGTGCTCGGTCCGGGCGAACACTTCGAGTACACGTCGGGATGCGTGCTCGCGACCGCGCGCGGCACGATGAAGGGCACCTACCAGATGGTGCGACGGACCGGCGGCGACCGCTTCGACGCCGAGATCGCGACGTTCATTCTCGCGATGCCGCACTCGATCAACTGAGTCTCCAGGCTGTGGTGGCGGGTCATGACCCGCCTGCGCTTCGCCCGTGGCCACTACCCCGCCGCCGGGCGCACGTACACCTCGCCGTGCTCCTCGCGCACTTCGTACCGCGCCACCGCGCCTTCGAACGACTCGCGTCCGCA
>CBIHQZ010001172.1:0-2757 GCA_966212315.1 uncultured Myxococcales bacterium | reverse complement strand
GCCTGACGGTCCTGATCGCGGAAGTCTTTGTTCCCCGATCCCATGCTGTGCACGAGGTAGTACGCGACGTCGACGCCACGAAACGCTTCCGCGAGTGATGCGTCCGACAGCAGATCGCCCTGCACCCATTCGATCGGATCGTGTGCAGCGCGGGGCGGATGTCGCGACACACCGCGCACGGAATACCCGCGCCTGCGCAGGGCGGTCGCGAGCGACGAGCCGATGAAACCGGTCGCACCCGTGACCAGTGCTGTTCGATCCGCGCCGCGTTTGCCCATCCGTGCCTCCGGCGTTCGAGAAGAGCAATGCGCGCGCCGTCCTTTGCGATGCGTCGATCCATCGATAAGCTCGGCCGTCATGAAGTCACCTCGCAAGCCCGCCAGACCCGTCAGCACCGCGTTCGTGCCGCGGGTGGTGTTCCAGTCGCTGTTCGTCGGCGTAGTCCCCGCGATCGCCGCCGGCTGCTCGAGCACGGCGAATCCCGATGCGCAGGCGGACGTGCGCACCGACATGGGTCAGATCATCACGCTCGCGATGGTCGGCTTCGACGCCGAGGCCGACGTGCCGAACGACGCGACGCAGGACGCGACGCAAGACGTGACGAGCGAGCCCGCGACCGATGCAGGGTTCGATGCCGGGCCGCGCGACGAAGGGATCATCGTGCTCGCGCAGATCGGATTCGAAATCGATCCCGATGCGCTGCGCGACACGCTCCTCGCCGACGCACCGGTCGAAGCCACGCGCAGGACGCCGCGACGTGGCCGCGTCTAGAATCGTTCCGATCCGCCGCGTGCTGACGGAAACGCCCCTCGCGCGGCAGCACGAACACGCACTTCGCAAACGCGGTGGCCGCACCGGCGCATCCATTCCGTGGAGTGCGTTCCGGCGCGCGAAGTACCCGGCCCCCGCGCTCGGTCTCGCGGCGCACGCGCAGAAGATGCTCGCGACCGGTGAATACGGCGCGATCGATGTCTTCGCGCGGCTCGCGTCGGCCCTCGCGCTCAACGGCGCGCCGTTCGATCTGGTCGCCTCGGCGGCGCGCATTCCGAGCGACGAGATCCGTCACGCGGACTATGCGATCCGACTCGCGTCGCTCTTCGCGGGGCATGACGTGACGCTCGATGTCGATCGCAACAACTTCGAGAAGCGCTGGGAGCGTCCGATCGATCTGGAAGAACTCGATCTCTTGATGATCGAAGTTCCCGCGATCGGCGAAACGCTGGCGGGTGCGTTGCTCACCGCGTGTCAGCGACGCGCGAGCGATGCGACGGTGAAGGCCGTGTTCTCGTCGATCGTCAGCGACGAAGTGCATCACGCGCGGCTCGGCTGGTACTACCTCGCGTGGCGCGCGCCGCAGTGGACCACGGCGCAGCGTCAGCGCGCGGCCGATCGCGCGGGCGAGATCATCGTCGATTGCGAAGCGCGTTTCTGGACCGGGCGCGACGCGCCGGCCGGGAGCAAGAAGGCCGCGGCGGCGCTGGGCGTGCTCGATTCGGAAGCGCAGCGAGAAACGGTGCGACGCGTGATGGAAGACGAGATTGTTCCCGCGCTCGATGCCTTCGGACTCGGTGCTTCGCACGCGTGGCGCGTTCGCCGGCGTGGCGCCTCGCGCAAGCCGTGAGTTCGCGCGCGGTGTTTCCCTTTGCGACGCTGCGACGCCCGATGGATGCGCGCACGCGGGCGGCGCTGCAGAGCGCATTGAAGTCCCTGTGCACGTGGCAGCAGCGCTTGCGGGGTTGGCCGGCGCTGACCGCGACGCTGCCCGATGCAACGCCGTTCGTGTCGCTCTATGCGGGCGGACGATTGCGCGGTTGCATGGGGTCCGACGAAGGGTCGCGCGGTGGCGAACGAGTGGCGCGCGCGTTCCTGCTCGCGCTGCACGATGCCCGCGGTGCCACCCCGCGCGGGGCGGAGCGCGCATCGCTGGCCGCGCGCGTATCGTACATCGTGTCGCCGCGGCGCATCGCAGCGGCCGACGCACCGAACGCGATCGAACCGGGAACGCACGGCATTGCTTGGGCTCCCAACGAAGGCGCTGCGTCGGTGCTCCTCCCGTTCGTCGCCCGTGACGGTGGTCTCGACGCGCGCGGTCTGCTCGCGGCGCTGACTCGCAAGGCGCGGCTCGCGGACGACACGTTGCGCGACGACCGAGGGACGCTGTTTCTCTTCGCATCGGATGACGTGGTGTTCACCCCCGCGGGCGTCACTCGCGATCGCGCGGGGACGGCGGCCGAGCGTGGTGCACGATGGCTCGCGCGGCTCGTCGATGCGCGCGGTGCGATGGCCTACGCGATCGATCCGGTGACCGGTGCTCGTATCGAACGTGGCGGTGCCTATCACGCACGCGTCGCGGTCGCGATCGAAGCCCTTGGGAGAATCGGAGGGCATCCATCGGCATTGGCGCGTGCGCGCGGTGCACTCGCACGCGAGATCGAACGCGCGCTCCGTGGTCGCGATGCGGTGGCCTCGTGGCCTGCGCACCCGGCGCAGATCGCGGGTTCGCTCGCGCTCGCGATGCGCGCCGGCGTCTTCGAGGGCGCCGTCGTTCGTGAGTTCGCGACCGCGCAACACGATGCGATCGCGTCGTCGGCGTGGCATGCCGCACAGGTGGTCGGCGTGCTTGGAAACGAGGCGCCGCGTGCGTTGTGGGATGCGTGCGTGGCCGATCTCGCGCGTCGTCCGTGGGCACCGTGGACGGCGATGGGGGCGCAGCGAATGAACGACGCCGCAACGCTCGAGCGGAGCGCGCGCGCATTG
>CBIHQZ010001171.1:0-2759 GCA_966212315.1 uncultured Myxococcales bacterium | reverse complement strand
ACGACACGGTGCCGGTCACGCCGAGCGACAACTCGGGCGAGACGTTGAAATCGAAACCCGCGGAGATCGGAATGCTTACCGCCGACACCGTGTGTTGGAGGGTGCCGTCGAGCGACTGTGGTGACCGTGAGACCTCCATACCGGTCGCCGTCAGATTTGTGATGGACAACGAGTCCGTGTGCACCTGAGTCGCAACCCAGCCGACCGATGGCCAGTCGAACCCGACCCCGATCCACGGTTCGACGCGACGCGCGTGCACGAGCGCACCGATGTAGAGACGAGCATAGACGCCGGCGCTAACCAGATCGGTGTGCCCGCCGGTGGGGGTGAACGTCGCTGTGGTCGTCGTCGTTGTCTGGAACGGACCCGTGCCGCTCATCGAGACCCCGTCGGGCGGCGTACGCGGCATCGTGTTGAGCCCACTCGCCGCCGAGTACTGGTAGTAGAGATGCCCGCCGATCGAGAACGCGGGCGTCGGACGCCATCCGAGCGCGACGTTGATCCCGAGGCCGGGTGCGAGTCGCTGCCCCTGCCCGTCGGCGACGAGTTCGAACGTGTCGGCGCCCGTGTCGAAGCCCATGCCCATGCCGAGTTGCGCGGTGAGTTCGAGTCCGATGCGGTGATCCCAGCGGCAGGCCTGCACCGCTTCGTACGCGGGCGAACCCGGAAGCGGATGCGTTCCCGGCGCGGGCCGGCAGGCAGCGTTCGCGTCGCGCGCGGCGAGCGCGAGCACGCTCAACGTCAGCGGACCGAGAAGGGATGCGACGGGGTGCGATCGGAACGAACGAAGCGAACGAGCGTGAGACATGGTCCTCGAATAGCGCAGTGAGCGAAGTGTTTGAAGCCGGAAGGTCGGCAAGATCAGCCGCGGCGGGCATAGGGCCATGTCATAGTCGCGGCAAGAGGAACGATGCGCCGAATGATCGCGCTGCTCTTCACAGGGCTCTTGGCAGCGTGCGGACGCGAACCTTCGATTCACTGTGACGGTTCGGCCTCGCCCGCGTGCGACGCGGATTCACGGCCAGACATTCCGCCCTCGCCCGATGCTCCCGGTTCGGATGCGCGCATCGACGACGCGATCGAGGATGCATCGCCCTACTGCGAGTTGGACGCGAACCGCGAGTGCTACTCGGGCCCGGCAGGCACGCTCGGCGTCGGTCGCTGCACGGCCGGCGTTCAGTCATGCGAGGCGTCCGCGTTGTGGGGGGCGTGCCTTGGCGAGGTGAAGCCCGCGATGCGCGAAGCGTGCGGCAACACGGTCGACGACGATTGCGATGGTGATGTCGACGAAGGCTGTGCGCTCGCGGTCGCGCTTCCGATCACGCATCCGCTCGCCTCGCATTCGTGTGCGATCCTTCCCGATGCAACGGTCGCGTGTGCCGGTCGCAACGACTACGCGCAGCTCGGACTCGGTGAATCGTCGGCGCTCGAAGCGGTACCGCAGCCCGTGCCGTCACTCGCGAACGTGGTGCAACTCTCGCTCGGCAAACAGGGAACCTGCGCGACGCTCGCGGACCACACCGTGCGCTGCTGGGGACGCAACGATCGTGAGGAACTCATCGCGGGCGCGCCGGCGGTCATCGTTCGACCGATGGCGATGCCGGACGTCGTCGATGCACGCGAAGTCTCGCTCGGGCTCTATCACGTGTGCGTCGTCGCGATGGACGACTCGGTGCGATGCCGCGGCATCAACCGCTTCGGACAGATCGGCGACGGCACGACCACCGATCGCGCTCCCCCCGCGCTCGTCGCGGGCGCATCGAACACACAGCACGTCTCGGCCGGGCTCGATCACACGTGCGCACTCGGACGCGATGGCGTGGTGCGATGCTGGGGTCACAACGATCAAGGCCAGCTCGGGACGATGTGCGCGGGCCCGATGTGCAGCACGCCAACGGTGCTCGCAGGACTAGGGCCCGCAGTGTCGATCGCAACGAGCGCGCAGTTCACGTGTGCGCTCGGTGTCGACGGTGCGGTCGCGTGTTGGGGCGCGAACAGCGCGGGGCAACTCGGTCACGCGGGCGCGTTCGATGCGACGCCGCGCACGCCCGATGGACTCGTCGGCATCGCGGTGCGCGACATCGCACTCGGGATCAATGGCGCCTGCGCGCTCACGGTTGCAGGTGCGGTTCTCTGCTGGGGATCGAACGTCGGCGGCGCACTCGGCGACGGATCGACGGACGCTTCATCCAGTACCGCGCGGCCCGTGTCGCTCGCGGTGACTGCGCGTGCGCTCACGGTCGGCAGCTTTCAACGTTACGTGCTCGCCGACGACGGCGCGGTGTACGGATGGGGTGGCAACAGCGACGGCGAACTCGGCGACGGAACGCGCATCGATCGCCACACACCGGTCGCGCTTCCCGCGTGGTGACGTCTGTGACCGACGACGGCGCGGCGCGAAATCGGTCTCGTCGCGGCGCGTCACGCACACTATATTCGCCGCCTCCATGACGCTTCGGTCTGTGAACGTCGACAAGCTCAGCGAGGGCACGCTCGACGTACTGGTCCTCGGTGGCGGCATCAATGGCGCGGTTTCCGCGGCGTGTATCGCAGCACGTGGTGCGCGCGTCGGGCTCATCGACCGCGGCGACTTCGCCGGCTTCACCAGCCAGCAGAGTTCGAATCTCGCCTGGGGCGGGATCAAGTACATGGAGTCGTTCGAGGTCGGGCGGGGGCGAAAGCTCTGCCGCTCGCGAAACCAGCTGCTGCGCGCGTATCCGTCGATCGTGCAGGAGATCCGCTTCTTCACGACGATCGCG
>CBIHQZ010001170.1:0-2763 GCA_966212315.1 uncultured Myxococcales bacterium | reverse complement strand
TGCGATCGGTGCTGCTGTTCATCGCGGCGGAGGGTAGTGCGCGCCGCGTCTCGCCAGCAATACGTCGAGCGGCGCGGGACACGTGCGGCTCTCCGCGTGCGATGCACTTCTGACGCGGCCCGATCGACACGACGCAACACGCACACAAGCGTTGACGCCTTGCGCCGATCCCGTATGTTCCCCGCGCCCTTCACCCCACCCCCTTGTGAGCACGCCTGGAATGCAGCTGTCCGACGCGGATTTCGACGCCTATCTGCCGTCTCGAGCGACGTCGAATGCCTTCGTGCGCGGGCGCATTCCCGTCAAGGAGAAGCTCCTCGCGCTCGGTCGTGAACTCGGTGCTGCCGCGGCGTCGCAGGGCCTCGCGCTCGATGTCGTCGCGAGCGACGAGCGACCGTCGATCTTCAACAAGAAGTCCGTCACCGAGCAGTGGGTATTTCTCTGGCGTGATGCGGCTTCGCGAGCGGTGCTCGAGCGGGCGAGCGAACAGCAGTCGGGGCTCTCGGCGGCACTCAGCGACCCGACGCCGTTTCTCAAACATGCGTTCCTCGGTCTGCACCTCGACTCGACGGTGTTCGACGTGTGCTGGCGGCTTCATCGGGACGCGTGGGCAGATGCGAAGAACGCGCGCACGCGCCTCGAGAACGAGGCTTCACGAGTGAGTTCCGCACTGGCCGCGCTCCCGAACGGATTCGTCGTCGGCGTCGCCGGCGGCGATTCGGTGGCTGCGTCGTCGTGTGACCCGGCGACGGTGAAGTCCTTTCTCGATCGCGCCATCGAGACTGGTTCGTGGCTCGTCGTCGCGCGATCGTGGTCGCGCGCGGAGGCCATCGCACTCGGCGAGTCGATCGCGATGCATGCGCGTCAGGCATTCGATGCGTTGATGCCCGTGCACCGAGCGCTCGCATGGTTCCCGGACGACGATCTCGCGGCGGTCGGCGAAGACATCGTGCGCAATCGAGCGGCGCTGGAGGCCAACGTCGCTGAAGCACGAGCGCGCGAAGCCGAGTGGAACGCGGAGCACGGAGCGGAAATCGAGCGTCGTCGCGCCGAGGCCGTTGTCGAGACGCGAGAACGGCTGGCAGCACAAGAGCGTCCGCGGTCGGTGCCCACGGGTCGTCATCCGCGGTCCGCTCATCCCGCGCCCGTTGCGACTTCGGTCACGACGGTTGCTCCGCCGAATCCGCCGCGTGTCGAAGCACCGCGACGATCGCCCGAACCCGAAGCAGCGCCCGCGCACAAGCATTTCCCCCTGCTCTCGGAAGCCAAGGGCGGCCGTGACTTCCGCGAACGTGCGCCGATTCAGCGGCCTCCGGTACGCAAAGACATTCCGGACGATCAGCTCGTCGAAACCGCGGCACCCGTCGCGGTCGGGTCACGCGTGCGCATTCGACAAGGCGCGTTTGCAGGGAAGTCCGGCACCGTGACGCAGCTCGATGCACGCGGCGCCGCGCGGGTCGCAGTGGGTGCGCTCACGGCTCGTGTCGAAGTCGGCGACCTCGTCACGCTCGGCGAAAAACAGGGCTAATCGCCCTTCTTGCGCTTCTTCTCTCGGTCCTTGATCGAGACCTCGGCGCTGACGTCGGGCTTCAAGTGCGTCTCGCCCGAAGAGTCCTCGGCGTTCTTCAGACGCACTTCCATTTTCACTTCGAACGCGAGCCCGGTGAGAACCTTCTTCATCTCGGTCGCGAAGTTCGTCGAGTTGAGAAAGTCGCGGATCTCTTTGGCCACCGCGCGATAGACGCCGTTCTTCGTCTCGTCGATCTGATCGAGTGCGAGCGACGCCATCTCTTTCGGGATCTTCATCCCCTCGACCAGTCGATTCGCGACGTCTTCGCTCTTCGAGATCGCGTCGATGCCCGACTCGATGCCCTTCTTGAGCAACATCGACACGAGTTTCTTTGCGCCCGAGCGATGCTCGTCATCGGGGGCCCCAGGGGGCGGCGTGCTGCGTCGGTCGTCGGTCATCGCGGGTGCCGCGTTCTACCGGGCCGCGACGATGTGCGTCAATCATCGGACAGATGCAGCGCAGCGGCCGGAACGAGTAGGGTCCCGCGCGATGTCCGAGAAGCCCAGTGTCCTCTTCGTATCGAAGCCCGTTGCTCCGCCTTGGAACGACAGCAACAAGAACCTGGTTCGCGACGTGGCGCGCGGTCTTCGTCGCTACGAAGCGCGCGTGATGGTCCCGCGCGGTGCGTCGTTCGATGGGGCCACCGTCGAGCCGCTGTATGCCGAAGCCGGCAAATACGCGCCTTCACGGATGGCGAATGCTCGCGTGCTGGCACGACTCGCGTTCGGATCGCGCGTCGATGTCTGGCACTTCTTCTTCGGACCGAACCCGCTCACGTTGCGCGCCGGGAAACTCGCGGCCTCGATGCGCGGCCCCGCGACGGTGCACACGATCGCGAGCGCGCCCGACAATCTCGAGACCATCGCGCCGATGCTCTTCGCGCAGCGCATCGTGGTGCTCTCGCAGCACACGCGCTCGCGTCTCGATCGGGCCGGTGTTGCGTCGGTGATGATCCCGCCCGCGCTCGGAGCGGTGAGCGTTTCGGCCGACGCGATCGCGAAGGCGCGCGCGACGCACGGACTTCCCGCGGCATTCACGCTCTATCCGGGTGATCTCGAGTTCGGCAACGGCGCCGAGACGTTCGTCCGTGCAGCCGCTGCGTCGCCCGATGTCGGCTGGGTGGTGGCTTCGCGGCCGAAGACGCCGCGTGCTCACGAAGCGCGCGCACGGCTCGAGGCGCTCGGCAAAGAACT
>CBIHQZ010001169.1:0-2763 GCA_966212315.1 uncultured Myxococcales bacterium | reverse complement strand
CACCACGGCCGTGGCGCGGACGACGACCCGAAGCGATCGACGTCGTTTCGCGAAACGCTCCGCAAGGGCGATGGAAAGCGCGAGAAACACCCCGCCAAACACGCCGGGCTCGCGGCCGGACCCGACGGAACATTGGTGATCACCGCGCCCATCGACCGACCGCCGCCGGGCTTCGCGCCCCCGCAACCTCGCCCTGCGACGACCTCGCGAACTGACCGACCGCAGCCTGCGCGCTCTCCGGTGCGCGGCGAAATTGCGATCACCGACGTGAAAGTCGGCACCGGCCGCGATGGCGTCCGAGTGCACGCGCGCATTGCCGAAGGACGGCACACGGGGGTGGAAGTGCGCGCGGTCGAGTCGAACGGGAAGGTCTCGATCGAACTGGTGACGCGCCATGCGAACGATGCAAAAGCGCTCGAAGGCGAGTTGGAGCGACTTCGCGAGTCGCTGCGGGCGCGAGGGCTCGAGGGGGTCGCGGTGGATGTTCGCGCGGCAGGGGATGGTCGGCGCGGCTCGCATTCGGGCGACGAGCAGCGCGAATCGGATGCGCGAACCGGCGACGCGAGCGAACCCGTGAGCGCGACGACGACTGCGCCGGCCACCGCACAACCCGACGACGACATGGTGTGGTGATCGGCACGGTGCTTCTTGACGTGCGTGCGTGCGTGCGGTGACTACTCGCACCGTGTCGACGCCGTATCCGTACGAATGGCTGCCGCGTTTTTCGCATGGTGAAGCGCTGCGGGCCTCGGCGATCGCGCGGGCGATGCAACCGATCGGTGGAACCGTCGCGGCGCGCGCGGTGCTCGACGAACGATGGGGGTCGGTCTTCGGTGCCAATCCGACTGCGTGGCCCGGCGCGCCCACGGTGATGACGCGCGCGCAGGCCGAGGCGCATTTCGCGCGCACGAATGTCGCAGCGACGGCACAGCACGCGTCGCTCGGCACCGTGGCGGTGATGATGGATCTTCCCTTCGCGCTCGCGCTCGCATCGCGCGCGCTCGGTGCGAGCGAGATCGAAGGGCGGCGTGATGGCGCCTCGCGTTCGTTCGGCGCCGCGCACGAAGGGGCACTCGCATTGCTGGTTGCGCAGGCATGCGCGATCGCGTGTGCGCCCTCGCCGCCGCCGATCGTGCGTGGCGTGACCGACCGCGCGGTGGATGCGATCGCAGCGATCGGTGCGTCGTCGCTGGCTGTGTGGCCGTGGCGCGTGGCGGTCGGCGTCGATGCGGGACACGTGGCATTGGTCGTCGATGAACGCGCGCTCGCTTCGCAGCCGCCGGTGCCTTCGACGCTCGAAGCACTGCGATTCGGCGACGTATGGGTCACGATCGAACTGCGAATCGCTCGCGCCACGCTGGCAGCAGCGGACGTGGCGGCAATCGCGATCGGCGACGTCGTGCTCACCGATCACGATGCAGAGATGCTCACGCAAGGAAGCGCCGTGGCGAGCGTCTCGCTGGCACTGGGCGCAGTCGAAGTGCCTGCGCGCTGGACCGGCGATGCGATCGCGATCGAAGGGCTGCCGCGCATCGTGAGGAAGAACGAACGAGGGAGTGACGAGATGTCGAACGGCAAAGACGACACGGGGCCCGGCGATGGAGCGAGCATGCGAACCGATGTGTTGGCTGCGATCCCGGTCGACGTCGACGTCGTGGTGGCGCGGAGCAGCGCAACGATCGCTGACGTGAATGCATGGCGACCGGGCGAAGTGGTGGCGTTTCCCGTGCGCATCGGCGAGCTGGTCGAAGTGCGCGCGGGCGGTCGAATCGTGGCGCGCGGTGAACTCTGCAACGTCGAAGGTCAGCTGGGCGTGCGCGTGACGGAGTTGTTGTGAATCGACGCGCGTGCGCGCTGCTGTGGTCGGCAGGGGCTGTGATCGCCGCCTGTCATCGTTCGCCGACGAACGAGGCGCCTGCGATCGATGCGCGTGCGAACGATCGAACGAACGTCGTCGACGCCCCGGCGCCCGCGGACGCCGTCGCCGCGCGCGATGGCGGATCGCTGGCGCCCGCCGGCGCTGCGCAAGTGTTCCGCGGTCAGGCCGAGGGACGCGGGGCCGATCCGCCCATTCGCGAGTTCACCACGCGCGCGACCGCCGACGCATGGACGGGTCGCGGCGCCGCCGAGATCACCGTGAACGCCGACGGCTCGGTGCGCGGGCGGCTCGCGATGACGGGCCTCGAACTGGATGTGAACGGGCATCGCGAAGGCACGCGGATCACCGCCACTCTCGCGCAAATCGTGAGCGGTCAGTCGGCACCCGCGACCACCGAGCCCGCCACCACGAACGGCCCGCCCGAAGGTGTGTTTCGCGGCGTGTTCGACGGCGAGATCACAGGGACAACGTTGCGCGGAACGTGGGAGGCATCGGCCGCCGCTGGCGTGCATCGACGACGCGGAACGATCGAAGCGAGCGTCGCCGCGCCGTGACGTTCGATCAGCGGTAGTAGACGAGCCCGACGAATGGCGTGAGCAGGAAGTCCGCGACGATGTCGTTGGTCGCGGTGGTGATGCTGCTCTCGAGTCCCCCCGCGATGAGCAATGCGCGGGCGGCGACTTGAAGCGAGAGATGATCGGTCACGTCGATCTCCGCGCCGAGAGCCGCACTCACGCCGACGCCGCCGCCTCGATGCGACAACGGCGTACCCGTGATCGCGAGCCAGTACTCGAGTCCGAGTTCGACGAACGGATGGATGATCACGTCGCGCAGAAACGTGTAACGCCCGGTCGCACCGAGCGAGAGGTTCAGCTCGCCGAAGC
>CBIHQZ010001168.1:0-2767 GCA_966212315.1 uncultured Myxococcales bacterium | reverse complement strand
ACGTCGCGCCGAGCGCCGAGGTCTGTGACGGTCTCGACAACGACTGCAACGGCGTTGTCGACAACGGCGTCACGCAGGCTTGCTACCAAGGCCCTGCGGGCAGCAACGGCGTCGGCGTGTGCCACGGCGGAACGCAGACGTGTTCGGCCGGAACCTTCGGCGCATGCGTCGGTCAGGTCGTGCCTAGCGCGGAAGTGTGTGACGGCGCCGACAACGACTGCAACGGCTCGGTCGACAACGGCAATCCCGGCGGCGGCGCGAACTGCAGCACGGGCATGTCGGGCGTCTGCGCGACGGGCACAACGGCGTGTACCGCTGGGGCGGTCGTGTGCAACCGCAACGTCGCGCCGAGCGCCGAGGTCTGTGACGGTCTCGACAACGACTGCAACGGCGTCGTCGACAATGGCAACCCGGGCGGCGGCGCGAACTGCAGCACCGGAATGTCGGGCGCGTGTTCGGCCGGCACCACGGCGTGTCAGTCGGGCGCAGTGATCTGCAATCGCAACGTCGCACCGATTCCCGAGACGTGCGACGGCGTGGACAACGACTGCAACGGTGTCGTCGACAATGGCAACCCGGGCGGCGGTCTGAACTGCAACACCGGCCGGCCCGGCATCTGCGCGCCCGGAACGACGGCGTGCACCGCCGGCGCGATCGCCTGCAATCAAAACACGGCGGCAGTCGCGGAGACGTGCAACGGCGTCGATGACGACTGCAACGGTGCGATCGACAACGGCAACCCGGGCGGCGGTGTGAGCTGCTCCACCGGCATGCTGGGTGTCTGCGGTGCGGGCACGACCGCGTGCACCTCTGGTGCGATTGCGTGCAATCGCAACACTGCACCGAGCGGCGAGGTGTGTGACGGCCTGGACAACAACTGCAACGGCACGATCGACGAAGGGGTCCTCACCACTTTCTATCGTGACTCGGACGGTGACGGGTACGGCAACTCGGCGCTGACGACGCAGGCGTGCACCCGTCCGTCCGGGTACTCGGCGACCCCGGGGGATTGCAACGATGCGAACCCGGGCGTGCGTCCCGGCGCAACCGAAGTCTGCAACGGCCTCGACGACAACTGCGACGGCTCTATCGACAATGGCAACCCCGGTGGCGGCTTCGCTTGCAGCACGGGACGTCCCGGCGTGTGCGCACCAGGCACGACGGCGTGCACCGGCGGCACGGTCGTCTGCAATCAGAACGCGGCGTCGAGCGCAGAGGTCTGCGACAGCGCCGACAACGATTGTGACGGCCTCATTGACAACAACGCGGTGATCGCCAGCGACACGCTCCCGAACTCGTGCGGCGCGGCGTCCAACCGCAGCGTCGCAATTGCCGCGGGCGCGAGTGCCGACGTGACCGGTTACATCGATCCGCGCGGCGACGATTACTTCGTCGTCACGTTCAACGGCGTGCCGGGAGCGGGCGGGTACTTCCACCCGCGCATCACCTTCGCCTCGAATCCCAGCGCACAGTTCAAGCTGCAGGTGTTCCAGGGGTCGAATCTGTGCGGAACGACGGCCGGCGGCTGCTCGGGCAACCTCGATACGTTCGAGATGAGCTATCCGAACGATCCAAACGGCTGCGCCGGTGATAACGGCGGATTCACGTGCTCCGACGGTACCCCGCGCGTGACGACCATGACGGTCCACGTCCTTCGCGTCGCGGGCGCGCCGTATACGTGCACCCCGTACACAGTCCGCATCTCGAACATCTGACCCGCCTCGGGCGGCCCTGACTCTCAGGGCCGCCGCTTCGTCCGCTCACCGTCCCGCGTGAGCCGAGTCCCTACCCTCTCCGTCGAAACCCAGGTCAGCGACGCAACGATGCCCTCGGGCTCGAGCACGAGCGCTCCCTCGTCGAGCAACTTGGCGGCCAACGTGCCGTGCAGGATGTCGACGTGCTCGCGATCGATCAACTCCGGGTGAGCCGCGGCGTGCACGCTGTCGAACAGGTATCGCGCCATTACACGGAACGGCGGATCGACGTCGATGCGTTGAAGCAGATGCGTGCTTCGCAGCAGCGAGAGCGGTGCGTCGTCACCGAGGGTCCACGCCCACGCGGCATCGTCGGCCACGCGCCGGAGATAGCCATCCAACGTCGATTCGGCGGCAACGATTTCGAGCAACGGCTCGGTCACCGCTTCGGCATCGAACAGCAGGGTGACGCAATGGATCGTCACGGCTTCATCCGATGTACGAGCTGACCGCGCTCGGTCGTCCATCCGTCGCGTCGGGGGCGGTCGAACGCGGAATGCGAGGCGTGGTGAGCGTGAAGAACCCGAGTACTGCGTAGAGCACGGTTGCGACCCAGGCCGTCCCCGCGAATGTCGCGTGGAGCGAACTCGATTCCACCGCGCGCCCGAAGAGCGGCGATGCGCCCGCGAACAGCACGCGCCGTCCCATGCTCTCGAACGAAAGCAACGTCGCGCGGTCGCGTGGCGTCTGGATCGCGTTGTTCATCAGCGCGCGCATCAGCGGAGAGAAGAGACCGAACAGCGACGACAGCACGATCATCAACACCACATCGACGATGCCGATGCCGAATCCCATCACGATGTAGATCGTGAGGATCACCAGCGCGAGGCCTAGAACCAGATGCCGGGTCTTCACCCGCTTGAACGCGGTGCCGGCCGAATACGCGATCAGCGCGCCGCCGATTTCCTTGCCCGCTTGCAGCAGTGACGCTGCGATGGCGAGTTGCGACAGCGTGAGGTCGGTGAGATGGACCTCGAGATGCGGCTGGTCCGCGAAGAGCGGAATGCGCAGCA
>CBIHQZ010001167.1:0-2768 GCA_966212315.1 uncultured Myxococcales bacterium | reverse complement strand
CTCTCGACGACGCCTGCGTTCGCGCGAATCGCGGTGGCGTCGGAGGGAGAGGGGCGGGCGGCAGCCGGGGTGAGGTCACTCCATCGGAAGGCAGTGGCCGTCTTCGCCGCTCGGGTAACTCACCTGGAGCTGCTCGCGGCCGCCTTGCTGCGTCGTGCGCACGATGCGAATCACGCGCCCCTGCGGGTCACGCGTGATTTCCGCGCGCTCGGAAAAGTTCGCCGTGCGCGCCATGCGACTGCGGGTGCGTCGACGCCGCGCGCTGCGAAGCCGTACTTCCTGCACCACCGTTTCGCCCGGGCGCGCCGTGGTCTCCGCGTCTTCGAGCACGTCCGCGATGCTCTCGAATTCATCGAGACACAGCGCTTCGTCGAACTGCGGTTGTGCCGGCGCACTGCTCGCCGCGGCGACGCGACACGCCCGATGCCCCGCGCTCCCAGTGACCCGGCCGTTGCCGCGAATCTCGATCGGCGGCGCGTCCGCGGTGAGCTGCACGCGAAGCGAGAGCGCGAGTGTCCAGCCTTCGCCGTCGCGCGTGATGTTGCTCTCGACGACGTCGGCGTCGCGAATCGAATGCGTGACCTCGCAGCGTCGCGCGATCGGTGCCTGCTGCATCGTCGCGGCCGTTCCCTGTGTTCCGCCGCAGCCGCCGAGCAGGACTGCGAGCATCGCGAACAGCGCATCGCGACGAAGAACCGAAGCAAGCCACATGGTGCCGAGCATACACGCGCGCCCGGAGGCGTTGCGCGGCTTTCCATGGAGTCAGCGCGTGGTAGTCGTCACGCGATGAAGCGGTTCGAGCGCATCGACGGCGAAACGGTCTTCGCGACGCCTTGGATGTCGGTCACGAAGCGCCGCGTTGCCGATGTCGACGGCTCGCCCTCGAGTCGCGAGGTCGTGACACTCGAGATGGCGGACTGGGTGAACGTCGTCGCGCGCACCGTCGAGGGCGCGTGGATCTTCGTGCGGCAACATCGCTTCGGCATCGACGCCGACTCGCTCGAGATCCCCGGCGGCATCATCGATGCCGGTGAATCGCCTCGTGAAGCGGCCGCACGCGAATTGCGCGAGGAGACGGGCTACGTCGCCACGAGCTGGCGCGACGAGGGATGGTGCTTCGCGAACCCCGCGATCCAATCGAATCGCGTCTACACGTTCGTCGCCGAAGGGTGCGTGCTCGAAGGCGCGCAGACGCTCGACGAACTCGAAGACTGCCGCGTCGAGCTCGTTGCCGATGCATCACTCCGCGATCGCATCGACCGCCACGAGATCGCCCACGCGTTGGTGCTCGTCGCGCTCTACCGCGAACTCGCGCGCTCACGCTGATCCGCGGTGGTGATCGATCGCATCGCGCGACCCACGCTACGTCCGCGCTACGTGCGAGTTAACGCCGCGTTAATTCGCATCGAGTGTGACGCGCGCGCATGGAGTGGCCGCGGGCTCGGTGGCAACGTCCGCGCATGCATCGTCGCCTCGGATCGGGTTCGCTTCTCTCGCTGATCGCGTTGCTCGCGCTCGTCGCCTTTCCGAACGTCGCCCACGCCCAGGCCGGCGCGCACACCATCGACTCGGGCAGCACCGCGTGGATGCTGATGGCCTCGGCGCTCGTGCTCTTGATGACGCCCGGGCTCGCGCTCTTCTACGGCGGGATGGTGCGCAAGAAGAACGTGCTCTCGACGTTCATGTACTCGCACTTCGCCCTCGCACTCGTGACGGTGCAGTGGGTGATGTTCGGCTATTCGCTCGCGTTCGGACGCACGCACTTCGGTCTCATCGGCGGCTTCGAATACGCGTTCCTCGGCGGCGTCGGCGTCGAGCCGAAGGGGATGATCCCGCACCTCGCGTACATGGCGTTCCAGCTGAAGTTCGCGATCATCACGCCGGCGTTGATCTCGGGTGCGTTCGCCGAGCGCATGAAATTCAGCGCGTACGTCGTCTTCTCGCTCCTCTGGACGACGCTCGTGTACGACCCGGTCGCGCACTGGACGTGGGCCGAGGGCGGCTGGATGTCGAAGCTCGGTGTGCTCGATTTCGCAGGCGGCACCGTGGTGCATTGGACCGCCGGCCTCTCGGCGTTGATCTGCGCGATCTACATGGGCAAGCGCGTCGGCTACGGTCGCGAGAAGTTCATTCCGCACAACCTGACGATGACCGTCACCGGCGCGGGCCTCCTCTGGTTCGGATGGTTCGGATTCAACGCCGGCAGCGCACTCGCGGCTGGGCAGACCGCGGCGCTCGCGTTCGTCACCACCCACGTCGCCGCGGCCGCTGCTGCGCTCACGTGGTCACTCGCCGAGTGGTGGCATCGCGGCAAGACGACGATGCTCGGTCTCGTCTCGGGTCTCGTCGCGGGTCTCGTTGCGATCACGCCGGGCGCTGGATTCGTGTCGCCGGCGGCATCGCTCGCGATCGGCGCGGCAGCGGGAATGGTCTGCTACGGCGCGGTGCTCTTGAAAGAGAAGCTGCACTACGACGACTCGCTCGATGCGTTCGGCGTGCACGGCGTCGGCGGCTTTCTCGGCGCGCTGCTGGTGGGCGTCTTCGCGCGCAAATCACTCAACGACGCAGGCGGCGACGGCCTCTTGGCAGGCCACCCCGCACTGCTCGGCAAACAACTGCTCGGACTCGCGGCGGCCGGCGCGTACAGCGCGGTCGTCACGATCGGCATCCTCTGGTTCACCAACAAGACAGTCGGCCTGCGCGTGACCGAAGACGAAGAGCGCGAGGGTCTCGACTCCACCCAGCACGGCGAGGCCGGCTACACCTGA
>CBIHQZ010001166.1:0-2771 GCA_966212315.1 uncultured Myxococcales bacterium | reverse complement strand
GCGCGGTGTGGTGGGGCATCGCGAAGGATGCATGGCCGGGGGCGGGGATTCTTTGGGGACGGTATTAGCTTTCTGACATTTCGGATCGACCCCAGCGCGTGCGACTCAGAGCCGATTTCCAGCGCGAACGTGCGACAGGGGCCGAACAGCGCGGCCGGTTCGAGGGACGGTATTAGCTTTCTGACATTAGGCACGGTTCGGCGGAGCCGCGAGGAACGTCGTCGACACGCTGTCGCCCTCGAAGACATCGGAATGCGCGATCGGCGGGCAGCGAAATGACAGAAAGCTAATACCGTCCCTGGCTACGGACGGAATGTGGCGTGAGTACGCGGGGGCGAAATGACAGAAAGCTAATACCGTCCCCCCTACTGCCCCATCGTCCGATCGCTCGGGCACTGCGGGCGCGATTCGATGTCCCACGGGCAGCGCGCCAGCGTGCTCCCGTCGAAGCGCCCGTCCAGCCGTTGCGACGCGAGTTCCGCACGCTCCCACAGCGACACGTACTCCTCCGCGGATCGGTACATCACGTCGACACGATCGCTCGGCACGCCCTGCGCTTCGATGTCGTGCACGAGATCCGCGAGCATCCCGGCGTGGCCGAGTCCGTCGAGTCCGAAGTCGTACACGTGACCCGCGCCGTTCTCGTCGCAGTCGGTCGTGCGCTCGCCCCATGCCGGGTTCGGAATCACGTCGCTCGTTCGCGTCGCGCAGATGCGATGCGGCCCGAGCGGGCGCGGATGATGCGAATCGTCACGCTGCTGCAACGCGACACGATCGCTCGGCGGAACGTGAATGCCGATCCAACGCTGCCGGCGCGAATCGTCCATGCGCACGTCGGCGATGAACTCGCCGCTCGAATTGCAGTGATGCGGATCGTGGCAACGCGGCCCCACCTGGATCATTCCGCCGTTCATGTCGCTGCCGATGCCGACCCCGCTCGTGAGCGCGGTCGCGGCATAGACGAAGTGCTGCGCGAACGCGCGCGAGCTGGTCGACGGATCGTCGCGATTCAACGGTGGCTGCGGTTCGATGATGTCTTCGTCGCCCTCGGCCGGACGCGCGATCACGTTCGTCGTGCCGCCCACCGACCAGATCGCACGCAGCTCCTGGATCGTTCCGTTGCTCTCGTGAAGCTTCTCGCCCGCCGCCTCGCCGATCATGCCGAGGTGCCCGCTCACCACCGGGTACGCGTACGTGTCCCATCCCACGCGCACGCGCGTCTCGGGCGCGTCGACGACGCCGATCGTGTCCCAGAACGAACGGTCACTCATGTGATCCACGTCGATCAGCATTCCGCGCCGCATCAGTTCGCGGATCATCGTGCGCCCCGTGAGCGTGAGGCCGAAGCGATTGCACGCCGCCGCGGACTCCATGATCGGATCGGGGATCCACGGGATGCGACCGAAGTCGCCGATGCTGCGAAACCCGCCGAAGCGATAGCGCGACTCGGTGCACGGAACCGCGTCGCCCATCGGGCCCGTCAGTGGATTGCTGATCGCGGCGCCGCCGAAGGCGTTGGTCTGGAAGTGGATCGGGAACACGTGCCGCACGCCGCATGCGTACGCTTCGTCGAGCCCGCGTCGCACGGTTTCGTCGGTGCACTGCGCGTTGCCGCGCGTGCAGCCGAAGGGCGCGTCGACTTCGATGCCGAGCACCACCGCGAGCTTTCCTTCGGACATCACCGCGCGCGCCTCGCTCGGCGAGCGCACGATGCGAAACCAGCCGCAGCCCGGATTGCCGCACTGCGCGTCGACGAAGTTCTGTGTCCAGTACGCCGCGCGAATCTGTTCGCGCACCGCTTCCATGTCGTCGCTGCAGCGCGCGGTCTGCCCGCGGTCGAAGTTCAGCGCACCGAGGCACGCGGCGAAGTTCGTGACCGCGTGAGCGACCATCAAGCGCATCCCGCCCGCGACTGCACGACGCAGCATCGCGGGGTGGGTCATCATGTGCGTCCACGAGTTGTGACGCGGCCAGTTCTCGAAGTTCGGCCAGCCGTTTCCATTCGGCGGTCCGTGATCGCCGTTGGTCATCGAATCGGCGACGGTCGCGTAGCGTGAGTGCTCGCGGCACGTCTCCGAGTCGTCATGGAGCGAGCACCACGGGCGCCCGAACACGATTCGTCCATCGAAGCCCACCGCGCTGAACGGATGATTGTGCGCGTCGGCGAAACCCGCGGCCGGCTTCGCGAGCAGCACCTCGATGCGCGTCTCACCGTTGCAGATCACCGTCGCGAGGAGCGAGCCGTGCCGCAGCGCGGTCAGGCGCGACGCCATCTGTGCGTCGAAGGTCGTCCCGCCATGCGGTTCGAAGTGCAGCGCATCGGTCGCGTAATGAATCGCGCAGCGCATCGAACCGCTCACCGCTTCGGCGATGCGCGCGATCTCCGCCGAGCGACCGGGATTGTCGTGCGTGAGGATCGCGTCGGCCGGAACGGGGTGCACAGCGTTGTCGCCCGCGAGCAGAAACGGGTGGGTGCGGTCGTACGGGTCGAACGCGAGTCGGACCACGTCGTCGGGCGGCCCGTGCGGGGGCTCGCTGCGAACGGCACGCGCGGCACAAGACAGCGTCGCAAGTGCGATCAGAACCGTTGCGGCGCGAAGTCGATCGAAGTGCATCGTCGACCGCGGTTCGTATCACGCGCGTTGCGGGGCCTCGCATTTCGCGCAAGGTCGACCGCAGCATCGAATACGGTTGGAGCGTCGGCGACGGCCGCGAGGAATTCCCGACGGGTGAACCGGGTGAACCCGCGGCAACGACTCCGAAACTTCGCC
>CBIHQZ010001165.1:0-2774 GCA_966212315.1 uncultured Myxococcales bacterium | reverse complement strand
GCCGATCGCGGGGAGTTGCATGGAGGCATTGCGGCAGCGCTGCGCGAGCGACTGGACGAGGTCCGCGAAGCGCGCGGGGGTGGTGTCGCCGTGATTGAAGATGCTCTCGTTGTCGGGCCCGAGGTAGTCGACGTGGATGCCCTGCGTGTTCATGAACTGCAGGAAATCCATGAGGAGATGGGCATAGTTGTCGGCCTGGATGTGACCCGCGTTCATCACCCACCCGGGGAACGACGCCGGGTCGTCGAGACGGAGACTGGCGAACACTTTCACCCCGGGCGAAACGGCCTGCGCGCGGTGAACCGCGTTGACGATGCTCTCGTACTCGCCCGCCTGGACGCGATCTGGACCGGGGTGCGCGCGGAACGCGAAGACCGGGATGCGAATGAGATCGAACTGGTCTTCGCCGAAGATTTCCTGCGCGCGGGTGTTGTTGAGAAACGCGGCCCGGCCGTCTTGCTTGATGTCGTAGCCGTAGTGAATGCGCTGGTGCGGATCGAAGTGGATGACCACGCGGCCCGAGCGCACTTCGTCGTCCGTTGTCCCGAGGTCCGCACCGAGGTCGTCGGAATCCGCAGCGCATCCGGCCAGCGCGAGGAGACCGAGGACTGCGAAGCGCGAGAGCGTCGTGGCGAGGCGGCTGTTCATCGAGTGATCCTCCGTGCGGGGTGACGCGGCGGTGTAGAGCAAGCCGCGGGCCAACGGGTTTCGGGGGACGGTTCGGAGCGGAGACGTCGCGGAGTGGCCGGTGAAGTGGGTGTCGCGATCGACGCCGGCGAGGTGGGGGCTCGGGGTCGATGCTCCGCGCGCTACGATCATCGGCATGACCGCACCCGCCGCGTATCGCACGCCGAACGTGTCGCAGACTCCGCCGCGCGAGGAAGCGCTGAAGGCAGCCGGTCGCTGGGGCACGAAGCGTGGTGTGCGCGCGAAGACGTTCGAGCGGGCAGTCGAGCGCGTCGAGCCGATCGGCGACCTCTCGGTCACGCGCGATGCCACGCGCGACTCGCTCACCGGGATGGCCGTCGTCGAAGCGCCGTTCGATCCAGAAGCGCCTGCGGGCACCGGCCCCCGCGCGACGCCGCACCATCGCGTGTACTACGCGCTCGCAACCGGTCGCGGCTCGGTCGACGTGCGGATCGACGATCGCGGCACGCATGTCGAAGGCGACGCAGCGCCGCTCACTCGCCGGCTCGGCGTGATGTTCGCGGTGCTCACAGGCGGACTCGCGCTCACGTGGTTCGCTGCCGATCAGTACGCGTCACGACACGCATGGTTCACGAAACAGACGGGCGCGATCGCGGTGCCGGTGCTCGGACTCGTCGCGACCGTTGCGTGCGTCTTGTTCGCTGGTGAGGTCGCGCTCGGTTCGCGCGCACGGCGTGGCAGCGTGGCTGTCGCGATGCTCGTCGCCGCGATGGCGGCCATCGGTGCGAGCGCATTCGCCGCGCGAAAATACGAACCGACGCGCGCGCACGCCGAGTCTGCGTGGCGAAGCGGGAACACAGCCCCTGCGCTCGAGGAAGCCGCCGCGTTCGATGCGACGCATCCGGGCACGTCGAACGAAGTCGATGCGCTTCGTCTCATGGACATTCCCGCCGATGCGACGCTCGACACGCTTCTCGAAGAGGCGCGCCGTCCGTGGCGAAGCGATGCAGCGCGCGCGGTCGTACGGCAACGACTCGCGGTCGCAGCCGATGCGCGAGCGGCGGAACTTCTCGCGGAGCATGGAGGTGCGTGGCGACTCGAGCGGCTGGCCGACACGGTGGCCGAATGGTTCCCCGAGCGACGACGACAGTGGCAGGGACGGGCCGCACTCGCGGAGGCGCGTCAGGAATGTTTTCGTCCGATGCCCGATGCACTGTGCTTCGAGCGTCTCGCCGAACGCGCGCAGGACGCGGGGATTCCGGACGCCGACATCGCCGCGGTTCAGCACGATCTGGGCGCGGCCGCGCGGGCCTATGTCTCGGCGCGATTCGAAGCGGCACAGGCGCTCGAGGTTTCGAGCGAGAAGATCAGCGCACTCGAATACGTGGCCTCGGTCGCGCGCTCGATCCGCGAACATCTGCACGAAGATCCGGGCATCGCGCCCGACGTGTTCGCGGCTGCGATGAGGGCCGCGCGAGACGCGGGCTCTTCCCCATCAGCTGCACCTTTGCAGTGAAGAACACGCGCAGACCCCTCCCCATCACCTACACCACGTCGCTCACTCGCCCCTCCCCGAACGACACTTCGCAGTAAAGAACCGCGGGTGTCGTCCGAAGAGGGGCATGCACTGAGCTTTACGAGCGTCATTCGTTCCGCGAGTGCCGCTCTTCGACCCACAGCATCGCGCGTGACGCGCGCCTCGCGAGGCTGTCGGCCGGGGAGGGGCCATCGAACGCAGCGGTTCAATTGATGGGGAGGGATCTGCGTTGCTCGCGATCAACCGGAAGCCGCGGTATGAACCGATGCCATGGCGCTCACGGCCACCATCTATCGCTGGCAGATCAATCTCTCGGATGTCGATCGCAACGTGTACCAGGAGATCGATCTGCGACTCGCACGACACCCGAGCGAGACGATGCGCTATCTGATCACGCGCGCGATCGCCTATTGCTTGAACGTCGAAGAAGGGCTCGCGTTCTCGAAGGGGCTTTCGACTGCGGAAGAACCTGCCGTGTGGACGCACGATCTGCAGGGGACGCTCACGCGCTGGATCGAGATCGGGATGCCCGCCGCCGATCGTCTTCACAAGGCGCGCAAGGGCTGCGATCAGGTCGCGATCTACATGC
>CBIHQZ010001164.1:0-2776 GCA_966212315.1 uncultured Myxococcales bacterium | reverse complement strand
GGCATGGCGACGGTGCGATCGCGTTTTCATGGATGCGTTCCCGCGTGCCCTGCCACGGTGCGCCGCTCGACCCCGGCTGCGCGCGTGCGCACGTCGTCTTCGACCAGACGCCGCATGCCGCCCAGCTCGCGCAAGCTGTTGAAGTACCCCGCGAGCGTCATGTACGTGTCGCCCGCTTGATCCGCCGCGCCCTGCGGCTCGTAGTTCTTCTGCGCGGCCGCGAGCAGCGCCGTGTACGTGCGCAAGAGAATCGCCTTGAGCGCGCGGCCCGGGGCGGCGACGCCGACGTAGAGGCGCCCGTCGCCGGTCTTGTCGAGATACGCGAAGAACGTCTCGAACGCGTCGATGCCGGGGGGCGGAAAGAGCGACATCTGATCGCGGGCGAACAGCGCGCGGATCTGCTCGCGTGCGCGTCGCACCGTCGCGGTCGAAGCGATGACCTTCGGGCGGATCACTTTCTTGTCGAGCGTGCGCGAACACAGATGCTCGATCGCGGTTTCGTAGAGACCCACCATCGTGCCGAGCGGTCCCGAGATCAGATGCAGTTCGTCCTGCACCACGAGTTCCGGCGGGCGCAGTCCGCCCGGGATGCGCGTGGCGTTCTTCGGCTCGCGATCCATCGGTCCGTAGAACTTGCGACCGTCGCGCGCGGAGACACGACCGAAGAGCATCCCGGTCTCGCCGCGCCACGGGAGCATCGCGAACTTGTCGACGGTGGCGACGAGGAACGACGGCAGCTCGCGGTAGATCTGTTCGTCGACGAACACCACCGGGATGCCATCGGGGTTGTTGCGCGGCGCGAACTCGCACGTCGACGGCGGCTCGCCCTGCGGGGTCGCGCAGTGCACCAGCACTTCTTCGGGCGACGACGGCCCCGGTCGCAGCGAGAGACTGTCGCGGCCGAGCGCGCGGTTGCACCACGGGCAATTGGTGAGCGGGAACGGTGAAGCCGGGTTCTTCGCGGTATTGGCTTTGTATTCGAGAATCGCTTTCTTCACCTGATCGAGCGTGTTCGCCGTCGCCGAGCGACCGACCCACAAGCCGACCGAGAAGCGCACCTCGCCGAGTCGCGCGGGCTGTTCGCGACGCAGCATCTCGAGCGCGCAGATCAACGTCGCGGCGCGACCGAGCTGATCGAGGGTGAGCAGTCGCAGCGTGTACCGCAGCAGCACCGCGACACCGAGCCCGCCGTCGGGACGTTTCTGCCCTCGGAGTCGACGCAAGAGCAGCGTGAAGCCGATGACGCCGAGATACGCCTCGGTCTTGCCGCCACCGGTGGGGAAGAAGATCAATTCGACGATCTCGCGGTCCTCATGCGTGTCGTTCGCGATGCCGACGAGCGAGAGCAACACGAACGCGAGCTGGAACAATCGCCACGAGGGGCGCCGTGTTTCGGTGTAGCGCCCGGCACTGCGTTGCAGCGCGGCCATCGCCATCGCGCGGTTCATCAGGCGGAAGGCTTCACGCGCCTCGGCGTCGCTCGCGAGCAGATCGATCCCCGCGGCGATGCGTTGCTTCGCGATGCGCGCGTTCTTGAGCAGCGTCTTGCGCGCACCGTCGCGCTCCGGGCTGTCGAGCGGAACCGACGCCTGCTTCTCGATCCATTGCCCGTACGCTTCCACCATCGGCGCGAGCGCACTGCGCACGGCGTCGCCGTCGGCGAGTTCGGCGAGGCGCTCCATGGACGTCGTCACGTCTGGATCGTCGAGCGTCGTCACGCGCCGCACTTCGGTGCGAGGGATCCACGTCGTGCGAAGGACGGTCACGCGCGCGTCCCTGTCCCCGCCGTCCACCGCGGGCGCTTCGATCGCGACGTTGTGACCGACCGCCCACTCCGCATGCTCACGGAACTGCAGATCCGCGCTGCGATCGTCGGGCTCGCGCGAGTGCTCGCCCTGCCGATTCGGTCGCGGCACGAACCCGCGCCGGTAGTGCACCTCCATCGCGACCTGAAAGAGAAAGCCCTCGTCCTTGCGCTTCGCCTCGCCCGGCGGCCGGCGGTTCACCACGAAGATGGAGAGCGCGCGCGTCCCCGGCTCGAGTCCGGGCGCGTCGGCGGGCTCGAGCTTGCCGCACACCTGCACGCCGGGCGCGTCGTCGAAGAACGTCCCCTTCTCGATCGCGCGCGCATCGAGCGCGAGTTCGATCGAGCGCGGGGCGTGCGCGACGCGACGCCAGGTCGTGTCCTTCTTGCGGCTGTCGGGAAGCGACTGCTCGTCGCGCAGGTAGTCGGCCCACTGCACGGTCACGCGGATCGTCTCGGGCGCCGTGCTGGCGTCGGCGGGCGGAAGAAGCACCGAGAGGCCGAGTGACGCCGGGAAATGGTTCTTCTGCTTCGGCTCGGGCTCGAGCGCGGGTGTCTCCTCGTCGTCGTCTTCTTCCGCGCCGCGCGACTCGTCGTCGGCATCGGGGTCGTGCGGATCGCGGTCACCGAGCGGGGCGAGAAAGCCGGTCAGGTACCAGCGCGAGGGCGCGATCGTGAGGCGCTCCTCGGGGGATGCCGGATCGAACGGGCCGATCAGGTCGGCATGCAGGGCGGTGACGAGACTTTCCCGGATCTCCACGGCGGACGGCATCGTGGGCAGGGTCGCGTGGGGAGTGGGGGGAAGGCAATGAGGGAGTGCGGTGGGGGCGGACGTGGGCCCGGCGGCTGAAAGCGGCTGAAAGCCACGGCAACATCTCCGAAGCCTCACCGTCGTGAGGCTCGCGATGTCGCACCGAACGCACCCTTCCGGAGTGATCGAAGGCACCGCGAACTTCGCGCAGGCGAAGTTTC
>CBIHQZ010001163.1:0-2784 GCA_966212315.1 uncultured Myxococcales bacterium | reverse complement strand
CGCTCGGATGGTGCGCGCGCTGGTCCACCAGGCGAGCGCGAGCCACAGCGGCATCTGCGCGAAGAGAAACCACGTGGCCGACAGTTGCAGGTGCAGCACGCGGCGCAGCCACATCGGCGTCGGATGGCGCTCCGCTTCGAGCCAGTGCCACGCGCTCTCGTGGGCGCGAAGACTCGCCGCAAGCGTGTCGAGAAGCGGTCTCTGCGAGGCCGGCGCGCTGGGTATCGCACGCAGGGCGAAGCGCTCGGTGCGAGCGGCCGGGTTCGCGAGCGTGTCGCGTTGATGCAACTCGACGCGCACGTCGGTTGCGGTTGCGGCGTGGCGGTAGGTGAAGACGGCGAAGTCGGTGCGAATCTCTCCCGCGGACCAGGTCCATCCATTCGGAAGCCCGCCGTCCGGGTGACCCAGCCAGCCCCCGAGCAGGGCACCTTGCGAAGGCTCGATGCGGAATTCCTGATCGGCGCGCAACGGAGGCGGGCGAACGAGGACGATCGCCGTGAGAAAGCCGATCGCCGCGAGCATGAAGACGACCGCGCTGACGTCGACGAGGCGCGTGCGTGATGCGGGCCCGCTCACCGGATGGCTCGGTCAGCGACGACGACGCGCAACCACGATTCCGATGCCGAGTGCGACGATCACCGCGACGACTGCCGCGATGACCGCGCGCGGCACGCCTCCGCCGGGCGATGGGCGTGACGAAGGCGCGTGCGTGTCGGACGCATGGGTCGCTCCCGCGTCGGCCGCGCCAGGGTTCGTGCCCGGATAGTGCTCGCGAAACGCGAGTGCGCGCGCCTGCTCGACCACTTCACGCTCGACGCATCCGTGCGGATCAGGACCGTTCACGCACCCCTCGAGCAACGTGAGGGTCTGCTGCACGCGCGCCTGCTTGCCGGGATCGACGTCGGGACGACGGCTCGTGTACGCGAGGTAGCGACGGAGGTCGGCGATCGAGCCACTCGGGTCCTGACGCACGCGAATGACGGCCCGGCAGTAATCGATGTCGGGATCAGGGCGATCGGCGGCGCGCGCACGTTCGATGTACTGCTCGGCGAGCGCCTGCTGACCGAGGCGGAAATAGTTCATCGCGATGTACATCGCGATGCGCGGCTCGTGATTCATCAACTCGCCGGTGCGCAGCAGGTACGTGTTCGACTCGGCGAAGTGATGCAGATAATGATGCTCGACGCCCACGATCATCTGCAGCGCCGGGAGATCGGGATGTTCGGTGGCGAGATTCGTCCAGTGCTGCAATTGCTCGGCGCTCACTGCACCGCTGACCAGACCGAGAAGCTCGCCGAGAAGACTGGGACTCGCTTCGCCGCGCATCAGCATCCCCTCGAGCAGCGCGCGCGCCTCGTCGCGATGGCCGGCGAGCTTCATGCGATTGGCGAGACGCACGGTGAACTCGACGTCGCCGGGAAACGCCGCGAGTGCTTCGTGCAATGCAGCTTCGATGCGAGCGGAATCGTTGGTGCGGAACGCCATGCTGACGGACGCATCGGCGATCGATCGCGCGTTCGGCACGGCGCGGCGCAGATCGGCGAGGAGCGCGCTGCCGGCCGGAACATCGCCGGCATCGGCGAGTGACAACGCGACCCACACCAGGTGACACGCGAAGCGGGCATCGGCCCCGGCTGTCGCGCGGAGCGTTGCGAGATCCGCGCGAGCGGCGGCGGCGTCGGCCGGCGCGAGGCGCAAACGCGCCGCGATCGAATAGACCTGCCCGGGATCGGGGGTCACTCGCGCGGCTGCGCTCTCGGCCTGTGCGGCGACGAGTGCTTGTCGGCGCAGGGCCTCGGCGCGGGGCGCGTCACCGATCTCCTGCGCGACATTCGCGACGCGCAGCAACGCATACGGAAGCGTGCGACCCGGCCCGGTGGCCACGTTCTCGATCGCCGCGCGCGCTGCGTCGCGGTCGCCCGCACCCCACGCGTTCTCGGCTTGTCGCACGATGAGATCGACCGGAGATGCGACCGTTCCATCGCATCCGCTCTCGGAGACGGGTGCGGCCGCGTCCGCGACGGGCGCCGATTGCGCGGCCGCGCGGTGCGCGAAGGACGACAGGGCGAGCATCACGACGAGGACGCGACCGAACGAAGCGCAACGCATGAGACTCACGTATCACGAGCGGGTCGCGATCGGAGCCTCGCGCGTGCAGTAGCCGGAAGAGAGATGGAGGACCGTCGCGGCTTCTGTTCGCTGCGCGACGTGGTCGAAGTACGGTTTGTTCTACGCGCGGATCGAGACGATCAGCGCTTCTTCTTCGCGAGCAGGTCGCCGAGGGTGCCGAGCTTCTTCGCGCCGCCCGAGCGATCGCGGAAGCCGGCGAACTCCGCGCGCTCTTCGTCTTCGCCGACCTGGCGGATCGAGAGACGGAGACGCCCTTCGGCGGTGTCGATGACCTTCGCCGAAACCTTGGTGCCTTCGGGGAACGCCTTGCGCGCGTCGGCGCCGCGCGGGATGCCGAGTTCCGCGTTCGGGACGAGGCCGCGACCGGCACGACCGGCGGTGCCTTCGATCTGCACGAACACGCCGTACTGCTCGATGCGATCGACCACACCCTTCACGATCGCGCCGAGTCCGACCGACGACGACGGAACCTGCGCGCCCGCTTCGATGCCCTGCGGCGCAGGTACGAGAGAGATCTTCTTCTCCTTGGCGTCGATCTTCTTGATCACCACCATCAACGGCTGACCGACCTTCAACGCGCGCGACGGATGATCGACTTTGCCGCCGAGTTCCGAGACGTGAAGGAGCCCGTCGACGCCGGCATGAAGTTTCACG
>CBIHQZ010001162.1:0-2786 GCA_966212315.1 uncultured Myxococcales bacterium | reverse complement strand
GCAGTATCGCGTCCCGTCGGTCGATCTCTCCACCGTCGAAGTCGACGTCGAACTAGCGCGCGTGGTTACCAAAGAGGTCTGCGAGAAGCACAAGATCATACCGATCTCGCGCGCGGGCAGCTCGCTGATCGTCGCGATGAGCGACCCGACGAACCTCCACGCGATCGACGACATCAAGTTTCTCACCGGCTACAACGTGGAACCGGTCGTCGCGAGCGAGACCGCGATCCAGAGCGCGATCGAGAAGCTCTTCGCGGAGAAGGCCATCGACGTCGATGCGCTCATCGGTGACATCGGCGCCGACGCAGTCGAGTTCGCGGAAGAAGCCGAGGACGAGAACGTTCTCGAACTCGAACGCGCCAGCGAAGACGCGCCGGTCGTGCGTCTCTGCAACGCCATCCTTCTCAACGCGATCAAGAAGGGCGCCAGCGACATCCACGTCGAAGCGTACGAAAAGTCGATGCGCGTTCGGTACCGCGTCGACGGCGTCCTCCACGAGGAGATGCCGATCCCGCTGAAGCTGAAGAACGCGGTCGTGTCGCGTCTCAAGATCATGTCGAATCTCGACATCGCCGAGCGCCGACTACCGCAGGACGGTCGCATCAAACTGAAGATCTCGGGCGGCAAGGAGATGGACTTCCGCGTGTCGGTGCTGCCGACGCTGTGGGGCGAGAAGGTCGTCATGCGACTTCTCGACAAGTCGAACCTTCAGCTCGACATGACGAAGCTCGGATTCGACAAGGCCCCGCTCGAGCACTTCCAGAAGGCGATTCACTTGCCGTTCGGCATGGTGCTCGTGACCGGTCCGACCGGATCCGGAAAGACCACGACGCTGTACTCCGCGCTCAGCGAGTTGAACAAGATCACCGAGAACATCAGCACCGCCGAAGATCCCGTGGAGTTCAATCTCATGGGCATCAATCAGGTGCAGATGCACGACGACATCGGTCTGAACTTCGCCGCGTCGCTACGCAGTTTTCTTCGTCAGGATCCCGACATCATCATGGTCGGCGAGATCCGCGACTTCGAGACCGCGGAGATCGCCGTGAAGGCCGCGCTCACGGGCCACCTCGTGCTCTCGACGCTGCACACCAACGACGCTCCGAGCACTGTGTCGCGTCTGTTGAACATGGGCGTCGAACCGTTCCTCGTGACGGCATCGGTGAACCTCATCCTCGCGCAGCGCCTTGCTCGAAAGATCTGCGTGGACTGCCGACGCGAAGTCACGGTCGCCCCCGAAGTGCTCAAAGAGATCGGGTTCACGCCGTCGCAGATGAACGGCAAGGTGTACAGGGGCGCGGGCTGCCGAACCTGCAACGACAAGGGCTACAAGGGCCGCATCGCGCTCTACGAAGTGATGCCCTTCACCGAGGACCTCAAGGAACTCGTGCTGCAAGGCGCGTCGACGGCCGAGCTGAAGGCTGCGGCGATCCGCGGCGGAATGCGAACGCTGCGCATGTCGGGCATCGCGAAGTGCCTCGAGGGCGTGACGACGACCGAGGAAATCGGCCGCGTCACGGCACCTGACGATGCGCGCGTCGTACCGCAGAACTGAGACCTCCCGCGAAACGCCGAGCTTCTGCTCGGACGAATGTTGCAAGACGACCTACAGATCTCGCGCCAGCCGCCGATGAACCTCGCGCGGGCGGAACGCGTACGGATTCCGCCCGTCGTGAGGGGAATCTTTCGTGTCGTCGAACGCGCAAACATCTGTCTCGATGGTCGACTCGCTCGTCGCTGAATCCGAGCGCTTCAAGAACAACTTCGTTCGTGTCGTGTCGCTCGCGATGGCCGCGATCGCCCTGATTGCGCTGCCGCTCTGCTTCGCGGGTCAGAATCGCATCGCCGGAGTGACGGCGTGCATGCTCGGGCTTGCGGTTTCGGGCGCGTCGTATGCGTTGGCGAGAAGCGGGCACACCACCACTGCGTCGCGACTGTTCTTGTACGGCGTCGCGGTGGCGGTGCTCTCGAGCGCAATCAACCCTCAGCGAATCGACTCGACGTCGCTCGATGCGATCGTCTTCATCGGGCTCGTCGTGAACGCGGCGTTCCTCTTGCGCCGCGCCGACTCGCTCGCGATCGCGGGGCTCGGCATCGGCCTGGTGACGCTCATCGTCGTTCGCGACGTGCCGATGGCTGCGCTCCGCGAGGGCGGCGCGGTCGGGCCGGTGCTCGCGGTGCTCTTCATGGTGCTCGTCGAGCAGGCGACCGCACTCTTCGTTCGTCAGTCGCGCATCATGCAGGAACGTCTGCAGGCGCACGTTACCGACATCGACCGCGTGATGACGCGCGCGCAACGGATCGCCGCCGGCGATCTCTCGGGCGATGTCGAAGGCGATTCGCAGGTGTCGCAGACGATCCGCTCGATGCTCGAGAGCCTGCGCGACACGGTGCTCAAGACGCGTGAGTCCGCGAACGGCCTCGCCGCCGCGACGCAGGAAATCGCCGCGATGGCGCGCCAACAAGAGTCTGGTGCGGTCGAGCAGGCAGCCGCGGTGAACGAGATTCGCGCAACGCTCGATGCGCTCTTGGATGCGTCGAACCTCGTCGCGCAGAACAGTCAGGACGTCTTTCGCAGCGTCGAGCAGTCGCAGGGCACGAGCGACAAGATCGCCGAACGCATCGCGACCCTCTCGGGTCATACGCGTCGCATCACCGCCATTCTGGACATCATCAAGGGCATCGCGAACAAGTCGGAGATTCTCGCGCTCAACGCTTCACTCGAGGGCGCCCGCGCCGGCGAGGCAGGGCGAGGATTCTCGCTCGTCGCCAGTCAGATGCAGCGC
>CBIHQZ010001161.1:0-2787 GCA_966212315.1 uncultured Myxococcales bacterium | reverse complement strand
GCCGCGATGCGAATCGATCCGGGCGATGGGCGTCCGTCGGGGACGGGTGCGTATCATCGCGCGACGTCCTCGGACATCGGCGCGGTGTACGTCGTCGCCGGGAGTTCGGGATCGGCCGAGCCGGGGGCGCTGAATCATCCGGCGATGTTCGTGTCGCTCGCGCGGCTCGGATCACTCGTCGTCGATGTGAACGGGCCGCGACTCGATGCGCAGTTCATCACCGACACGGGCCTGGTTGCCGACACCTTCGCCATCGAGCATCGCTGAGCGCATGCGACGCCTGGTCGCGGCACTCGTCGTGACATCGTTGCTCGTCGCGGTGGCCACCGACGCCGGTGCACACGGTGACGTGCATCCACGCATCGACGCGCTGACGGTGGAGATCGCTGCCCATCCCGACGATCCCGCGTTGCGCGCGCAGCGTGGGCGTCTCTACGAGGTCGACGAGAACTGGCGTGCGGCGGCCGATGATCTGCGCTTCGCACGTTCGCACGGTCTCGACGGCGATCGCGGCCTCGCGTTCGCACTCGCTCGCGCGCTCTCGCACACCGATCAGCGCGCCGAGAGCCTCCCGTTGCTCGACGCACTCGTCGCGACCGAGAGCGATCCCTCGCGGGTCGACGAACGTCTGGTGCGCGCTCGTGTCCTCGTCGCACTGGACCGCGATGACCCAGCCCTCGGCGACTATGCATTCGTGCTGTCGCATGCGAATCCACCCGCGCCCGAGTACTTCGTCGAAGCGGCGCGTTCGTTCGCCCGGCGCGGCGATCGCGCCAGTGCGTTTGCAACCCTGCGCAACGGCACCGAGCGGATCGGCCCGGGCGTCTCGCTGGTGAGTTACGCGATCTCGCTCGCGCGGGATGCACACGACACACGGGAAGCCCGCGCATGGCTCGAGCGATTGCCCGCGCCACTCCGCGCGAGCGCCCAGTGGCAACTCGTCGCCGGCGACATCGCCGCCGAGGCACACGACGAAGCGCACGCGCGCGTCGCATGGCGATCCGGACTCGCGTGGATCGACGCCCTCCCACTCGCGCGCCGCCGCGTTCCGGCGATGGTTTCGCTCCGCGCGGATCTCGAGCAGCGGCTCGCGCCCGTCCCACGCGAACCCGTTCGCGCGCGCTCGCGAGGCGGACCGTGGACAGCCGTGGTGTTGGTGGCGATCGCGATGACGGCACTCGCCGCGGCGCGCATTCGACGATCGATCGACGCGCGCCGGCGAGTCTGAGCGGACTACAGCGTGAAGATCGCCGAGCCCCAGGTGTAGCCCGACCCGAACACGGTCGAGAGGATGCGCTGCCCCTTCTTTACTTTGCCGGCCTTGCGCCAGTGATCCATCGTGAGCGGCACCGTCGCGGCCGTGGTGTTGCCGTACCACTGGATGGTGTTCAGCACCTTCTCGCGCGGGATGTCCGCGTACTGCGCGACCGCTTCGTTGATGCGGAGATTCGCCTGATGCGGCACGAACCAGTCGATCTGATCCCAGGTGAGGCCCGTCTTCTCGAGCGCGCGGTTCGTCGACTGCACCATGTTCTTCACCGCGTTGAGGAAGACCTTCTTCCCGTACATCTGCGGATACATGATGCTGTTCTGCTCGCGATTCTTCGCGTCGTACCAGACGTAGGGGCGCTTGCTGATGTCGAAGACCTTGAGATACAGGTCCATGGCCCCGGAGCCGTCCGCATTGGCGCTCGTGTAGAGCACGCCCTCGTTCGGATCGTCGGTCTCCTTCGCGCCGACCACCACCGCGCCGGCGCCGTCGCCGAAGAGCACCGTCACGTCGCGGCCGCGCGGGGTGAAATCGAGCGAGTGGCTGTGCACCTCGGAACCGACGAGAAGGATCTTCTTGTAGGTGCCCGCGCGAATGAACGCGTCCGCCATCTGCAGCCCGTAGAGAAAGCCGCTGCACTGCTGACGGATGTCGAAACACGCGCAGCCTTCGTCGCCGTCGATGCCGAGTTTGGTCTGCAGGAACACCGCAGTGCCGGGGAAGTGAATGTCCGGCGAGAGTGTGCCGAGGATGATGCAGTCGATCTCCTTCGGATCGACGTTGGCATCCGCGAGCGCACGCTTCGACGCTTCGAGCGCGAGGTCGCTGCACGAAACGTCACGCGTGTTGTCCACGTAACGCCGCTCTTCGACGCCCGTGCGTGTGCGGATCCATTCGTCGCTCGTCTCGCTCTGCTGAGTCTCCTGACGAACGTGCTGGTCGTTCAGGAACGAGATCTCCTCGTTCTTCACGATGCGGTCGGGAACGTACGAGCCGAGGCCGAGAATCGATGCGCGAATCATGGGTGTGTGTACCTCGTCGGAAGCATCGTCCCGTCGCATGCGCGCGGTGTGCTTCGAGCCTTGTGGAAGGCTTTTACGTACTGCGGGGCGAAGGCCCTGTCGATGGCGAGCTGCGTCGTGGACGCGGCTATTCCGCGACTTCCAGCGGCACGCCGGCCGGTGGAATCGGGAATCCGGCACCGACGGCGGGGACCGGTATACGGACGAGCCCCCGCGCTGTCGGAAGGATCACGACGATGTCGGGTGAGTCCCACCCCGGCGCGTATCGCAGCTGCAACGCGCGCGGTCCGAGTCGTCCCATCGCGCGGATCGTCACCGTCAGCTCACCCGCGACGAACGTCTCGCCTTCGTGCATCGGCAAGGCAGCGTCGCGAAAGAGCTGCTCGAACGGTCCGATGATCATGTCGCTGTAGATCGCTCGGATCTCGAGCGTGTCGGGCGCGGTTCGCACCAGCACTTGCGCGCCGAGCACCATCGAGACGACCCACCACGATC
>CBIHQZ010001160.1:0-2789 GCA_966212315.1 uncultured Myxococcales bacterium | reverse complement strand
CGCGCCAGCGATTGATCGGAAAATGCCGCCTCTGCCGATGCCGCGACGGCGAGCAATTCGCGTTCGGTGAAGTCGCCGAGCGATACGACGTCGACCAGCTCGGGCTCGCCCTGTGAAATCGTTCCGCGCGCGCACAGCACGACGGTGCGCACCGATGCGGCGGCCTCGATCGCGAGCGCATCTCGGAACACGATGCCGCGCTCGGCGGCGATGCGCGCGGCATCGTCGTAAGCGGCGCGTGCGAGCGATGTCCCGAGCGCGGGGGGCGCGGCGGCTAGCGCGAGCCACACGAGCGAAATCGCACCGTGGTCGCCGTTCATCGCCGCGAGCACCGCGCCGATGGCACCGATGGAAGCCGCGAGAATCGGCACGACGACGACGAGTCGATCCGCCAGCTTCAGTGTGCGTGGCGCTTCGGTGGTTGCATCCGCGAGTCGTTGCAGCCGCGCGAGTGCGACGTCGTCACCCGCGCGCGTTGCGAGCACGCGCAACGAACCCTGCGTGACCTCCGCGCCGGCGAGCACCGGCACACCGTCGTGGCAGACGCGGTCGTCGCCGCCGAGATGGCGAATGCGTGCGTCGTCGATGGCATCGCGGACGACCCCGTCGACGGGAACTCGTTCCCCCGCGAGTACGACGACTTCTTCCCCCGCGCGAACCGCAGACGCCGCCACGGTTTCGCGCACCTCGCCCGCACGTGCGACGGTCGCGCGCGAGGGGATCGCGTGCGCGAGTGCGGCGAGGCGCGTGCGCGCGCGGTAGCGACGCCACAGTGCGAGAAACGCCGCGATGGGTGTCACCGAGAGCATCGCCGCGGTCGCTTCGAGCGTGCGCGCCGTCGTCACGCCGTCAGCGCTGCGGAGGGCAGACACGAGGAGCGCCGCGGGGCCGATGAACGCAAGCGCCCACGCGAGTGCGGGGTGTCCGGCGCGTTGGAGCGCGCGCACCGACGCACTGGCAGCGACCGCAGACGCGAGCGTGCGGAGCGCGGCCACGACGATTGTCGCATTCACGGTGAACGGATCGAGCGCGCGCAGGACGAACGCGACGAGCGTGACCGCGATGGCGGTGGCGAGGGGCCATGCGGTCGGCGTCTCGAGGGGCGCGGTCGGGGCTTCGCGACGTTGGCGGACCGGTGATTCGGTCGCGCGCGCGGGCGCAACGGGCGCGGGTGCGTGGCCGCCGACGAGATCAGGCGGCAACGATTCGCGCGCGAAACCGAGCATGTCGGCCATCTGTTCGACACTCGGCCGACCGGCGTCGATCTGACTCGGACGCACGGGTTCGTCGACGTCGCGAACATGCTCGCGCCGCGCTTCCATGCGCGTTTCGTGACAGGCGACCGAACAGTAGTAGCGAAAGCCGTCGTCGATGTACGCGACGAACGGCGCGCGCAGCGGATCCACGGAGGCGCCACATCGATCGCACGGTCTGCGCGCGGTCGATGCCGGGGGCTTGTCCGAGAATTGCGGCGCCGTCGAAGTCATCAGGGGGTGCGTCGCACGGAGCGAACGCGGATCCGGTGCTTACCCGATCGCGCACCGCAGTCCAACACGCCACGCGCGCGGGATTGGTTGCCGGTGCGGCGCGAATGGGTTAACTCCGCGCCGATGGCGCTCGAATGCGCACACTGCGGAACCCGCGTCGCGGATGGCACCGTGCGTTGCCCGCAGTGCCTGCGAAGCACTGCCCTGGTCGAGATTCCGACGGCACCGCCGCGCGCATCGTTCGGGCGCGGTCGATGGATCGCGGGAGTCGTCGCGCTCGCGCTGGTAGCCGGCGGCGGCGTGTACCTGGCGATGAAGCGTGCGAACCGCGCCAGCGACGTACGCGAGTCGCCCATCGCGCGCTCGCTTCGAGCCGGTGGCGAAGCGCCCGATCCATTCGCAGCGCATGGCACCACGTCGGTGTGGACCGCACAGGTTCGCAGCGGCAACGGCGATGTGGTCCGCGCGCGTTCGGTGATGGATCTGGTCGTGGCTTCGCTCCAGCACGCACGCCTCGTCGACGATCCGCACGATGCCCCGCCGGCACGCTCGATCGACGATGTGGCCCGCGCGCTGGCAGCCGCGGATGGACGGGTAACGTCGCTCGATGTGGCGCGTTTGATGGTGAGCATTCTGCGCGACGCGGGGGTGCAACACGCAGACGTCGCCGAGCAGCTCGGAACGCCGCGCCCCGGTGATCCACCCGATCCGAGCGCGTTGCTCGGACGGTATGTCGCGGTCGTGGGCGACATGGCGATCGATCTCACCGGACGAACTGTGATCGCCGCTCGCGAACTGCACGCGCAGCCGCTCGCGAGCGATGCGTTGCTCGGCGCGATGCTCGCGCAGTCGGCGCTTCACGCGATTCACACCGACACGCGTCGCGATCGCGCGCTGGCGCTGGCGGACAGCGCGGTGAACGCATGGCGCGACGGTGTGGTGCCGCTGGCAGTGCGGGCGGAAGCGTGGCGCGCGGCCGGTTCCACTGGCGGTCTCGGCCTCGCGGAACAGGACCTCGCGTCCGCAGTGGCCCTGCGTGACGGAGACGCGGCGATTCATCTGTTGCGCGCACGGTTCGCGCTGATGGGCGGACGCGGCGATCTGGTCGATGCCGAGATCCGCGCGGCGCTCTCTCGCGCGCGAACGTTCGGGCCCGCAGCACTCGCAGCCGCGATCGCCGGGACGGAAGCAGTCGACGGCGGTGATCGCTGCGCGGCGCTGAACGATGCGCATGGCGAGTGGACGACGACCGCGTGGACCATCTGTCGCGGTGGCGGAGCGGGTGCGCTCGACGCGCGCGAT
>CBIHQZ010001159.1:0-2793 GCA_966212315.1 uncultured Myxococcales bacterium | reverse complement strand
CTCGATCGTCGCTTGCCGCGGTGTCGCGTTGACCGTCAGCTCGATGTCGCGCGCGACGATGGGCGCTGCGACGTGCGCGTCCGCATTCGCAGTCCGGTGTGCAGTGCTGCTCGCATCGACTGCCGCGATCGGACTTCCGACATGCGAGGCAGAGTCCGCGCGCGTGCTCACCACGTTGTTCGCTCCGCCGCCCTGCCGCGCGGGCCCGCGCATCACCCACGTCACACCGAGGCCCGCCGCGAGCGTGACGATCACTGCACCGACGCCGAGCATCAGCGACCGGCCGCGATCCGCATTCGCACTCGTATCGGCCGCCGGTTTCGCCCCCACCGCCGCGAGCGCACCCGCGTCCGCGCCGAAGCGCGCGTCGTCGAGCGCCGCCATCATCGCAGCCGCGTGCTCGAAGCGGTCCTCGCGCTTCTTCTCGAGCGCCTTCAGCACCACGGCCTCGGCGTGCGCGCTGATCTCCGGCCGGAGCTTGCGCGGCAACGGCGCGGTCTCGTGCACGTGCTTGAACACCACTTCCACCGGGTTCTTCCCGGTGAACGGAACGCGTCCCGTCAGCATCTCGAACATCAGGCAACCGAGCGCGTAGATGTCCAATCGATGGTCCGGCTCGACCTCGCTCATCGCCTGCTCGGGCGCCATGTAATGCGGCGTCCCCATCACGACGCCTTCGCTCGTCATCGGCCCGCGGCCTTCTTCGCCCTCGCTGACCTTCGAGATGCCGAAGTCGAGCAGCTTCACGAAGTCGCACCCGCCGCGCTGCACGACGAACACGTTCTCGCTCTTCAGATCGCGATGGATGATGCCCTTGGCGTGTGCGCTCTCGAGCGCCTGCGCCACCTGCCGCACGATGCCGAGCGCCCGCCGCTCGGGCAGCGCGCCCTCGCGACGCACGATGCGCCCGAGGTCTTCACCGGCGAGCAATTCCATCGCGATGTATGCGTCGCCCTCGTCGCTGTAACCGAAGTCGAACACCTCGACGATGTGCTCGCTCCCGATCGCGGCCGCCGCTTTTGCCTCGCGATGAAATCGCTGCACCGCCTCGGTCGATCGCGCGAGATCCTGCCGCAGCACTTTGATCGCCACGGTGCGGCCGACCGTCACGTGCCGGCCTTCGTACACGATCCCCATCCCGCCGCGTCCGAGCACCTTGCGGACCTCGTAGCGCCCCGCGACGATGCGACCGATCAACCGTTCGGGCTTCTCGGGATCCACCGGCGCGGCGTCGACCGCGAGGTTCCCTTCCACCGGTTCGCTCGACACGCGCACCGTCGGCTCACGCTGCATCTCCACGATGCGCGCAGTCGTCGCCGGACCCGGTTTCGGTCGCTCGGAATCGGTCACGGCGATTCAGGTTCTCAGAAAAGAAGGCTGATCGATACACCCAGTGAGTTCAAGGGCTCGATCGGGCCGATTCCGAAGTTGCGCCAGGACGCGCGGAAATACAGGCCTGTCGCGATGTGCGGATGGAACACCCACTCCGCCCGCGCTTCGAAGCCGAGCATAGGTGTCCATTGCATCGGCGCGCGTGCCGCGAAGCTCGCATGGTCGAGCCAGCCATAGCCGACGCCGGCGGTCGCGAGGAGCGAGATGTCGATGTCCTCGATGCCGAGCGTGTAGCCGAAGTCGCCGGTCATGATGGTCCACACGCCGTCGGGCTCGATGCGTTCGAAGTGCAGCGTGCTCGTGATGCCGCGTGCGATGAACATCGTCGCGGAACCGCCGACCGAGAGTGCGAACGGCTGATCGTTCCACGGTCGCGCGGCGCCGATGAGAAACGTGAACCGCGCGGCGAGCAATCCGGGCGTGCGTCGACTCAAGATGCGCGCGTCGACGCGTCCCGCTGGGCGCGCGGCCGCGGTAGGGGTGGTCGATTCGAGTGCGACCGACACGGTCTCGGTGACGCCGGCGCGCGCGGTGAGGCGCCGGACGGTGCGTCGGTTTCCGTCGCGTTCGAGCACGAGCACGTGAGGGCCTGGGAGCACGCGCAACACCATCGGCGTCGTCTCGCGCTGCGGATCGCGGTCTTCGTCGAGGAACACCTGCGCGCCCGCCGGCTCGCTCGTCACGAACACTTCGGTCGGACGGCTGCGAAGGACGTCGATGCGCGCGAGAACCTCGGCGCGGTCGGTCGCTTGCGGCGCGGCGACGATGTAGTGCTGATAGGCCTCGATCGCGCGCTGGATCTCGTTCGCGCCTTCCCACGCGCGCGCCATGTTGAAGAGCGGCGCCGGGTCGGGAAGGGTTTCGTAGGCGGTGGAGAAGTGATTCGCGGCCGTGACGAAGTCGCCGCGGCGGTAGGCGGTGACACCGGCTGCGAACTCTTCGCCTGCGCGAGTGCGGCGCTCGGCCATCGGATCGGCGGGCGGCGGTTCGGGCGAGGCCGACGAAGCGGTGATGGCCGCGGGTTCCGGCGACGCCGGCGATGCGGACGAACTCGCGGGGGCGGGCGATGCGCTGCTCGCCGGGCGTCGCGGCCGGGTGGCCGGCGCACGCTGCGCGTAGGCGACGGTCGACGACGAACCCCATGCGATCGCGAGCGCGAGGACAGTGCGGAGCGCGCGATGGAGGGCCGCCATCGGGTCGCACCATACCATTGCGGAGCGCGCGGGCGCGGACCTCACCCCGGCTGCCGCCTGCCCCTCTCCCTCGATGCCCGCGTTTGGCGCGCGAACGCAGGCATCGTCGAGAGAGGGGCTGGAACGATTGCGGGGTGGCGAGAGTGCTGGCAACCAGGCGGTCCGCGCGCCGGAATGTCGAGAGCGATGCACCGCGTGTTCGCGTCCC
>CBIHQZ010001158.1:0-2794 GCA_966212315.1 uncultured Myxococcales bacterium | reverse complement strand
ATGCGACACTCGTCGCGCAGGTCGCGCACGCGCGGCCCGATTGGGACATCGTGCTCGTCGGTCCGGTCGATCGCGTGCCCGCACTGTTGCAGCGGGTGCCGAACATCCGTCGCGTGCCGGCCGTGAAGTACGAAGATGTGCCGCGGGTGCTCGCGGCGTTCGACGTGGCGATCCTGCCGTACGCACGCAACGAGCTCACGACCGCGATCAACCCGCTCAAGCTTCGCGAATACCTCGCGTCGGGTCGCCCCATCGTCGCGACGCCGCTTCCCGAAGTCGCGCGCTACTCCGACCTGGTGCACCTCGCAGCGACTGCGGAGACGTTCATCAACGCCTGCTCGTTCGCCATCGATGGCCCGCGCGATCTGCGCGCCGAGCGCCTACCGCGACTGCGCGACGAATCGTGGGATGCACGCGCGGAAGAGTTCCTTTCGATCTGTCTTGCCGACGACGACAACACCGCGCGCGAATCGACGCCGCGCGGGCCTGCTCTCGAAGAGGTGCCGACGTGAATCCTGCCATCGAACGTGTGCTCGCAAAGGTCGACTCGCGCGGTGTGCGCCAGTGGGGGCGCGGCTATCTCGCGAGTCGCGCCGATCGCGAGACGCCCGATCCGTCGCGGCCGCTGCATCTCTACGTATGCGTGGGCGATCACTACGAACCGAATCACAAGCGCCCCGGACTCGACGAAGAGCATCGCCGCGTCGATGCGTGGGTGGCGAAGTACCCCGAGATCGCGAAGCGCCATCGCGACTCGAGCGGTCGTCCGCACGTGCGCACGTTCTTCTTTCCGATCGACGAGTACCGCCCCGAGCACCTCGACAAGCTCGCCGCGCTCTGTCGCGATGGTTACGGCGATGTCGAAGTGCACCTGCATCACGATCACGACACCGCGGATCAATTGCGCGGCACGCTGCTCGGCTTCGCCGAAACGCTGTTCGATCGTCACGGATTGCTGCGCAAGAACCCGACGACCGGCGTGATCGAATGGGGCTTCATCCACGGCAACTGGGCACTCGACAATTCGCATCCCGAGGGGCGCTTCTGCGGCGTCGACGACGAGATCAGCGTGCTCGCATCGACCGGTTGCTACGTCGACATGACGCTTCCGTCGGCGCCGGCACCGACGCAAACGCATCGCGTAAATTCGATCTACTACGCACGCGGTGTCGCGGGGCGCGCGAAGAACCACGACGACGGTGAGCCGCTCGTCGCGGGCTCGGGATCACGACCGCACGACGAGCACACGTTGCTCATGGTGCAGGGACCGCTCGCGCCGAACATCCGTTCGCGCAAGTTCGGGATCGTGCCGCGTCTCGAGAGCGGTGAACTCTCGCCGGACGTGCCCGTCGATCCGGCCGACCGGGTGCCGGTGTGGTTCGAACACGCGCCGGCGCTGCGAGGCGCGCCGAATCACAGGTTTCTCAAACTGCACGCGCACGGCACTGCACCGGGCGGCGAAGAGTACTTCCTCGCGCCCGGCGGTGGATTCGATCGATTGCTCACGACGCTCGAGCAATACACCGCGGCGAATCCGCAGTGCGTGCTGCACTACGTGACGGCCTGGGAGATGGTGGATGTGATCAAGAAGCTCGAGGCGGGGACGCTGGCGCCGTAGTCAGGGCGCGGGCGACACGCTGGGAGGCGCGGACGAAGCGGGCGCGACGACGGTCGCAGGTGCGAGTGAACTGCTCGGTGCAGCACTCGCCGGGGCGGGATCGACGATGTGGAATTCCACGCGGCGGTTCTGCGCGCGACCGGCCGGCGTGTCGTTGGTGGCGAGCGGGCGCGTTTCCCCGTAGCCGTGCGCTTCGAGTCGCGCAGCTTCGATGCCGTGCGCCGCGACCCACGCCATCACGCTGTTCGCGCGACGCTGCGAGAGTTCGAGATTGCGTGCGTCGTCGCCGGCGTTGTCGGTGTGACCTTCGATCGCGACGCGATGAATCTCGGGTGACGCACGGAGCGCATCGGCGACCGCTTGGAGCACGCGATTCGAGCGCGGCAGGATGCGATCGCTGTTGGTCGCGAAGAACACCTGCTGAAGGATGCGGACCTGTCCGCCTTCGACGCGCACGAGGCCAGGGCAACCGTTGCGATTCGGATCCGGATGCGGTGCGCCGGGCTGATCGGGGCAGTGATCGCTGATGTCCGGGACCGAGTCGTGATCGCGATCGGGCATCGGGCAGCCGGGGCGCGCGCCATCGGGATGCGGTCCCGCGTGTTCCGTGCGGCATTGATCGACGTGATCGAGCACGCCGTCGTTGTCCTGATCACCGTCGGGGCAGCCGGGGCGTTCGGGATCGGGATGCTCGCCCGCCGCGGTGGTGACGCACTGATCGTCGTGATCGAACACGCCGTCGGAGTCCGCGTCGCTCTCGGGGCAACCCGGACGCTGCGCATCGGGGTGCGCGCCCTGCGGCTGGTTCGGGCACTGATCGTTCGCGTCGCCGACACCGTCGCTGTCCGCATCGTGCAGCGGGCAGCCGAGATGATCGGGATCCGGGTTCGTGCCCATCGGCTCGCTCGGACACGCATCGTCGATGTCGATCACGTTGTCGCCGTCGGTGTCCGCGGGGGGCGGCGGCGCTGCAACGGGTTCGCGATGAACCGGCGCATACGCGAGTCGCAGCAACGCGCGGAACTCAGGGGTGCCGGGAGCGCCGTCGGAGAGGCCGGGTCCTGCGCCGACGCCGATGAGCATCGTGTCCGCGATGTTGTAGTGAATGCCGAGAATCGCTTCGGCGGAGATGCTGCGCGCGAAGCTGTTGCCAGCGAGCGTGTACGTCGCCCATGC
>CBIHQZ010001157.1:0-2796 GCA_966212315.1 uncultured Myxococcales bacterium | reverse complement strand
CCGTGACGCCCGCGCCCCCGCCCGCCCCCACCCCCGTGCCTCCGGCGCCCGTGGCAGCCCGCGAACCCACACCCACGCGCGAGCCGGCGCCGGTCCCCGCGCCCACGCCTCCGCCCGCCGTCGATGCCGGAGCGATGAACATCGTTGCCGGAGACATCGGATTGCGCGCCGTGTTCGAAGTGCTCGAACCCGCGTTGATGGCGTGCGCACCCGGCGCGCGCGGTCAGATCACGATCGAAGCGACGATCAACGCCGAGGGACTGGCCGATCACGTGAGCGCGCAGGCTCCGCGCCTCGCGGTCGAAGCGCGCGATTGCATCGAGCAGGCGGTGATGGGTGCGACGTTCCCCGGTGCGCCCGGCGAGCCGACGCGCACGGTGCGTCACGTGTTGCGGTTCCGGCGACGTTAAAAGGGGACGGTCCTGCTTAGTTGCATTCTCCGAATGGGGACGGTCCTGCTTAGTTGCATTGTGAGCGATTGGGCTTTTCGCCCAAATAGTGCGAATTGGCGATCGATCGGCGCCGATCCGATCGAGGACGGTCCTGCATTGCCGATCGCGGCGCGGTGAGACTACGCGAGCTAGTACGCGCCTCACGACGCATCACCACAGGTCGCGCAAGAGCCAGTCGCTGACGACGGCAAGAAGATGCTTCTCGCCATCGCGCGAGTGCCGATGCGACACCCGAAATAGAGAAAGGCCGGCGGCTCTTTCGAACCACCGGCCTCGTTCACCGTGTCACCGATGCGACACGATCAGCGCATCACGCCTCGGCGCGAGCGCCACCGCGCGTCTTGCCGTTCTTCGACGACGCCGCGACGTGGCCGTTGCCGTTCTTGCCGCTCGCGAGATTGGCTTTCACCGCAACCGCGACGCGACCCTTGCCTGCACCGCCGAGTGCGCTGGCGAGTTCCGCCGCGCGATCGGTCTTCTCCCACGGGAACTCCGAACGACCGAAGTGACCGTAGGCCGCCGTCGCGCGGTAGATCGGACGACGAAGATCGAGCTGGTCGATGATCGCCTTCGGACGCATGTCGAAGTGCTTCATCACGTACTCGCTGATCTTCGCTTCCGGCACCGTGCTCGTTCCGAACGTCTGCACGTACACGCCGACCGGCTTCGCGACGCCGATCGCATATGCGATCTGCACTTCGGCGCGGCGCGCGAGCTTCGCGGCCACGATGTTCTTCGCGACGTAGCGCGCGTAGTACGCGGCCGAGCGATCGACCTTCGTCGGATCCTTGCCCGAGAAGGCGCCGCCACCGTGACGGCCCATGCCGCCGTAGGTGTCGACGATGATCTTGCGGCCCGTGAGGCCCGAGTCACCCATCGGTCCGCCGACGACGAAGCGACCGGTCGGGTTCACGTAGAACTTGGTGTTCTTGTCGAGAAGACGGGCCGGGATGACCTTCTTGATCACGTTCTCGCGAACGTACTCGTCGATGGTCTTGTGCTTCACGTGCGGCGCGTGCTGCGTCGAGATGACGACGGCGTCGATGCGCTGCGCGACGTTGTTCTCGTCGTACTCCACCGTGACCTGCGACTTCGAGTCGGGACGGAGCCAGTCGACCTTCTCGGCCTTGCGATGCTTGGCGAGCTCGCGCATCAGCTTGTGCGACAGCGAGATCGGGAGCGGCATGAGTTCTTCGGTCTCGTCGACCGCGAATCCGAACATCATTCCCTGATCGCCGGCGCCCTGCTCCTTGTGGAGGCCCGAGCCTTCGGTGACGCCCTGCGAGATGTCCGGCGACTGACGCTCGATGGCGGTCAGGATCGCGCACGTCCCGGCGTCGAAGCCCATGTCCGAGTGCGTGTAGCCGATCTCCTTGACGGTGCGACGAACGATCTCCGGATACTCGATGATCGCCGTGGTCGTGATCTCGCCTGCGAGAACAACGAAACCGGTCTTCACGAGCGTCTCGCACGCGACGCGTGCGTACGGATCTTTCGCGAGAATCGCGTCGAGAACCGCGTCGGAAACCTGGTCGCAAATCTTGTCGGGATGCCCTTCGCTAACCGACTCGGACGTAAACTGCGTAAGTGCCATCGCTTCTTGATACCTCGTGCAGCGCCGCTACGAATCTGGTGCGGCGGAGTTGGTGGACAATATCGTGCAATCCCCCGAAATCTCGTTGCGTCGGAAGCGAATAGCTTCCCTCGCAAAGGGTGTCAATCAGAGCCGCACCAGTTTCAATGGTGCGTAAAACCCTGCGCGTTCGGGCTCGCTCGTCAGTGCGGCGGGGGCGTTCCGCGAAGCAACACGTAGAGCGCGGCGGCACTGACGCCAAGGATGACGATGGCGAGCACGACGACGATCCAGTCGCCCGCGCTCCCGGTACGTTTGCGCGGCTGTATCGCGGTCGGCTTCGACTCGGCGGGAGCGTTCGGTGACGTCGGCACGGCGGCGGACGTCCGTTTCAACTCGTCCGCGACGACTGCCGAGTCGGCGCTCCATGACGAGCCGGGCGGCGGCGGGATCGTCGGTGCGTTGCGTTCGACGGGGGTCGACGACACGGCCGGCTCCGCATCGACTGCGGGATGCGCGTCTCGCTCCAGCACGACCACCGGCGCCACCGACGGTGGCTCGTCGGCGCCGCCTTCGAGTGCGCGCAGCACTTCATCCGCCGGATCGTTGAACTCGAGGATCGATCGACCGAGTTGAATCTCGTCGCCGTGGCGCAGACGACGCTCGTTCACGCGTCGGCCACCGATCAGGACGCCGTTCTTGCTGCCGGCGTCGCGCACGATCACACCGACTTCGTCGCGCTCGAATTCGGCATGCGCGCGCGAACAATCG
>CBIHQZ010001156.1:0-2797 GCA_966212315.1 uncultured Myxococcales bacterium | reverse complement strand
GTCGCTGCCAGGGTGTCGAGCGCGAGTGCCATTTCGCGGATCTCGGGAACGCTGCGCGGACGCGCCATGCCCATCGTGACGGTGCGGATGTCCCTCACGCCGACGGTCGCCATGCGTCGCGCGGCACTCTCGACGTCGAGCGACGCACGTTCACCGATGCGGCGGCCGACGACGAGCCCTGCGATCGATGCCACCACGATCGCGATGGGCACCGGCCACACCGGCAGCGGCGATGGTGTCGAGGGCAGATCGGGGATCTCGAAGCGGCCGTCTCGCGCGGGCATCACCGGCACACCCGCACCACGCAGAGCACTCGCGGCGACTTCGAGACCGGCCATCCGCTCGCCCGGTCGCAACGGCACGCTGAGCGCTTGATTGAACGTCTCGCGCGCGGCCGCGCGTTCGTCGTCCGCGAGGTTCGCGAGGTGCGCGCTCACGATCAGCGTCGCGAGCAGCGTGGCGGCCGCGGCGGGAATCGCGATGGCCAGTGAGACGCGCGAGGCCAGACGATCGCCGGCGGGGACCGGTACTTCGCCGAGATCCCAGTCCCAGCGGCCGTCGTCGCGCAGTGATTCGAGCAATGGACGCATCGCGAAACGAACCGATGCGTAGAGCACGACCGCGGTGAGCGCCGCGCAGGCCGCACCGACGTTGGCGGCGATGGTGCGTTGTTGGACGACGAGATCGCCGAGCGGCAGGTAGCCGGCCACGAGAGCGCCGAAGCCCGCGAGCGCGACACGAAATGCCGCAATGCGCGGCGTGGCGTAGACCGCGTCGCGATCGAAGGGATCGGGCGATTCGCCTTTGCTCGCGGCGTCGACGAGTCGTCGCAGACGCGGAAGGATGAACAGGCAACGCAACAGCACGAGCCCCGAGACCACGGCCGCGCCGAGTGCAGCGGTCGCGATCGACTGCGCGGATCCGAAGGTGCTGCTCAACACCAGCGGCAACAGCACGATGTACGAGACCGCACCGATCGCGGCGACGGACACCACTGCGACGACGATGCGGCCGAGAAGACGGCTGACGGTGAGTGGCGAGAGTTCGGGAGTCTTCACGCGAACCCTGCCTGATCGAGCGCGGTCGGACGGAGCGGGATGGTCGCGATGAAGCGGCTGCCCTTGCCGACTTCACTCTCGGCGCGAAGGTTTCCGCCGTGCAGGTCGAGCAGCGCGACGGTGATCGCGAGGCCGAGTCCGGCCCCCGAACGAGTCTCGCCGCTGCCGGTGTTGCGACCGCGTTCGAACGGTTTGAAGAGTCGCTTGAGATCCCTCGGCTTGATGCCCGGCCCGTTGTCGCTCACCGCGACGCGCGCGGTGCGTCCGTCGATTCCGACGTCGACCACGACTTCACCGCCCGCGTGCTCGATCGCGTTCTGCACGAGATTGGTGACCACGCGACGCAACGAGAGCGAATCGCCTTCGACGATCGCGCTCGCGACCCCTTCTTCGATCCGCACCTTCACCTTGCGACGCCGCGCACTGCCGAGCGACTCGCGTGTGACTTCGCGCGCGATCGACACGAGATCGACGGCGCGTGTTTCGACGGTGAAACGGCCGCTCGCGATGGCCGAGAGATCGAGCACGTCGTCGACCAGTTGCAACAGGTGACGGCCCGAGCGCGCGACGACATCGAGGTCTTCGCGCTGCGCAGAAGTCAGATCGCCGTCGACGCCCGAGAGCATCAGTTCGGCGAACCCGATGATGGAATTGAGCGGCGTACGCAGTTCGTGGCGCAACGTGGCGATGAGCGCTTCCTTGCGGCGTTCGGCGTCTTCCAAACGAACGAGCGCGGTCTTGTGCGCTTCGAGTTCGTCACCGAAACGGCGTTGCAGACGATTGAACGCCGCGACGAGTTCACCGACTTCGTCCTGGGCGCGTACGGGAAGCGGCTCGAGCGCGGCTGCCTCACCGCCTGCCATTGCGAGCGCGCGACGGGTGATGGCGCGGACGTCCATCGCGATGTCGCGCGCGACGATGAGCGCCGACGCGATGCCGAGCAGACCGATCCCGAGGAGCACGCCGATAAGCGGGATCCAGAGTTGCGTGAGTCCCCCGCGGCTGGCGGCGAGGGGCAGCGCGACGACGACGCGACGATGCTCGGGACCGACGGTGAGCGCCTCGGTGGCGACGAAGAACGCTTGTTCGTTGAAGTCGACTTCGCCACGCGCGTGTTCGGAGCGAAGCAGCGGGTCGCCTGCGCGCAGCGGTGAATCGAGCGATGGATCGATGGGCTCGCCGTGTTCGTCGACGATGCTCACCACGCCACCGACGCGGGCGGTCATGCGTTCCGCGAGTTCGCCCCATTGTGCAGGCGGCACTTCGCGCAGACGCGCGGCGAGCATCACGGCGACGAGCGACGCACGGCGTTCGAGACCCGATCGCGCGCCGAGGGTCGAGAGCTGTGTGCCGAGGATCACACTGGCCACACCGATGAGCGCGACCGCGATCGCAGTCGCGAGCCCGACGCGAAAGAGCAGGCCGCGTTCGGCGGTGGCGTAGTGCGGGATCGGCGTAGGGGGCATCGGGGAGGGAGACGCAAAGATGACGTGTCACGCGCCGATGCGGAAGTTACGGACGGTGCTGGGCGCTACACCATCACGAGATCGTCCGCGTCTTCCGCTTCCTGACCGAGCACCGTGAGCGTTTCGTCTTCGCGCTGCACCGCGAGTTCGTACAAGCGCGCGAGCAGATTGGGACGGCTCTTCACGATCGCCATGAAGCGCTCGGCGGGAAGCACGAGCGACACGGTCGGCTGCACCGCGATCACCGACGCGGTGGCCGAAATCAATGTCCTC
>CBIHQZ010001155.1:0-2797 GCA_966212315.1 uncultured Myxococcales bacterium | reverse complement strand
GAGCAGCGTCGCGAGGAAGCGAATGGTCGTGGTCTTGCCCGCGCCGTTCGGACCGACGAAGCCGAAGATCTCCCCCGCGCCGACCTCGAAGCTCACGTCGTCGAGCACCGCGGTTTCACCGTAGCGGTGATGCAGATGTCGCACGCGAATCACGGTGCACCTCCCCATCCGACCACGCGGAGGAAGGTGACATCGCGATCGATGCGCAACCCTCCGTCGCTCGTGCTCGTCGCGGGCAATTCGACCTGTGCGACCAGCAATGGCTGCGCGGTGCCGTTGGTCCCGAGGCCGGGCACCGCGCCGAGCGCCGCGTCCCAGTTCTTCACGTCGTCGGGGTGACCTCCGAAGATCGCGGCGAGTTGATAGCCCGGATGCATCGTCGGGTTGTCGGCCACGCCGGGTGTCGCGACGTTCGTGTCGACGAAACTTCCGGTGATGAACGAACCGAGTGTCGTGAGCGGAACGACCGAACCACCGGTCGCGAGTCGCGTGGCACCGGCCGGAATCTCGGGGAACGCCCACGCTTCGCCGCCGCCCGGCGCGATGACGATCACGTCGCGCAACCGCGCGGTGGTGCGGTTTACGATGCGAATCCGTCCCGTCATGTCGGGTTGCAGCGAGATGCTGCCGGGCAGCGTTTCGTAGCCTTCTTCGCGCACGACCAGCGTGGTCCACGGGGTGAGCGCGAGACCACGGAGCGACGTGCGATCGCGTTGCAATCCGAGGGTCACGTAGCCGGTGCCGCTCGATGGATCGACGTAGAGCCGATGATCCGCATACGGCACCACCACGCTCATTCCGCCGCTCTCGCCCGCGAAGTACGCATGGAAGCGGCGCATCGCACCGCGCGTCATGCCGGCGGGGATCTCGAAGACTGCGACGCGTCGCGAGCGCCCCTGGAATCCGCGCGAAACGCCGCCGAGCGCGACGATGCCGCCGAATGCGACTGCCGAGAACAACGGCAGCAGCGCGAGTCCGCGGAAGGGTTTGTTGGCGCGCGTCGCGAGGCGGAACATCACCGGCCCGGCGATGATCGCGTAGAGCAGCAGCAGCACGACCGCGAAGCCGAGACCCGGACGGAAGCCTTCGTTGGGATCGAGCGCGCGGCGCACCGCGTTCGGCACGCCTGCCAGATCGGGGGTGTCGTCGATCACGCGCGCGGCCCGCGTTGCGCCCGACTGCTGCGCGAGTCGCGTCACGATGCCGACCGCCCACGGGTCTTCGATCGCCGGTGGCATCGCCGGATTGAACGAGAGGACGTGCACGCGACCGAAGCCGTAGTCCGCGGTGCCGCCCATCAAGTTCGCTGCGCCCCATGGAAACAACGGTGCAAGGTCACGCGTGGTGAGATTGCCGCCCTGATAGGTCTCGAGATGTTCGAGCGTCGCGGCGAGCGGAAACGAACCGACCGGCGAGCCGGGCACCGCCGCGAGCCATTGGCCGTTGGTGGGATCGAGCGGCGCGGGGGCGAGCGACGTGATGTTCGCGCCGAGCATCGCTTGCAGCGTCGGATGGCGCAGTTCGTCGGCGCGCTGCGGAATCACCACCAGCGTTCCACCCGAGAGCACGTAGTCGGCGAGTGCAGTGCGCTCGGCCGCGGGGAGGGAGATGACGGTCCCTGCATCGACGAGCAAAAGGGAGACGCCGTTGTATCCGGCCGCGTGTCGCGGCAGCACGACGTCGCCCGTTTGCGGCATGCGAAGCGCGGCGCACGGCGTGAGACCGGTCGAGAGCCCCGCGAGCGGCGAGGGCTGCGCCATCGCGGTCGGGTCCATCGTGTTCGCGCTGTTCAACGCGTAGGCGAGACGCGCTTGCGGCGTCGCATCGATGAACAGATTGTCCGCGGGATTTTCGTAGCGAAGCGGGCGCTGCGAAACGGGACGATTGTTCGCGTCGCGCACTGTCAGCGTGAGGTCGTTCGCGGCAACACCGGCCGGCGGCACCGGCACGCGCACGGTCACTGTCGCGCGGGGACCGACCGCGAACGGCGCGGAGTACACGGTGCGCACGCCGGGGAGATAGTTCGCGCCGACCTGCTCGACGACGATCGTGCCGCTCGTGGCATTCGTGGTCGGATTCGCGAGCCCGACGACGAACTCGGTCGGCCCGCTGCGCGGCACGCAGCGTTCGCCGAAGAGCGGCTGCACTTCGATCTGCGCCTGCGCTTGCGCGCTGCTCGTCAACGCGACGAGCGCTGCACCGACACACCATGCCGCCGTCGACCGGAACGTTCCGCTGTCGCGGCGCACTCGCCGTTCCGTCATTTCGCGCGCGCCTCGGCGAGCGCTTGCTCCACGTGCACCGGGCGCGGCGGAAGCGCTTCGAGCAGCGCGTCGATCACTGCGTCGGTGGTGACGCCATCGGCCTCGCCCTCGAACGAACGAATCAGTCGATGACGCAACGCGGGCTTCGCGACCGCGGCGATGTCCTTGAACGAGATGTGCGGACGTCCCGCCATCAACGCGACCGCTTTCGCACCGAGCACGAGGCTCTGTGCGGCACGCACACCGGCGCCGAACTTGATCGCGCGCTTCACCACCGCGGGTGCTTCGGGATTCGCGGGCGAGCTGCATTTCACGAGTCGCGCGGCGTAACGCACGACCTGCTCGGTCACGGTGATGTCGCGACAGGGTGTGCGCAGCGCGAGCACGTCGTCTTTCGAGAGCACCGACGATGGCGTCTTCACTTCGTGCCCGGTGGTCCGAAGCATCACGGTGACGAGGTCTTCCTCGCCCGGATCGGGAACGAGCACTTTCAGCAAGAAGCGATCGAGTTGCGCCTCGGGGAGGGGATAGGT
>CBIHQZ010001154.1:0-2800 GCA_966212315.1 uncultured Myxococcales bacterium | reverse complement strand
GGGGATGTTCGTCCATGTCGGTTGCGCACACGATCCCGCGGGGCCGAGCGAAGGGAACGTCGTTCCGTTCGATCCGCACGTACAGCTGCCGTGACCGACGCCGTTGGCATTCGGCTGACACTGCCCCGCGCCGCAGTCCATGAACTGTAGTCCCCAGCGCGGTTCGCAAACGAGCCAGTACTGCCCGCCGACACAGTAGTCCGCAGGAGAGCCTGCTGGGCACGGCTGCCCGATCGCGAGGCACGCGCTGCCATCGGCGGATGGCGCGTAACCGTTGTCACAGTTGCAGATCGATTGATCGGGCGTGCAGGTCGAGTGCGGCGGGCATGTTCCGCACGAACCTCCCGCACCATCGCTTCCGCAGACCCGTCCGGCGCAATTGCCCGCGGGGCTGCCGCACACGTTCGGTTGCCCGGCGCCGCCGCAGGTCTGCGGAGACGTGCACACACCGCAACTCGCGGTGCGAACGGTGCCGCAATTGTCCATCGCGGTGACCGTGTCGCAGTTCCTGTGAAGGCGCGTGCACATCGCGATGTCGGACTCGGGAACGCATCCCGCCTGGCACATCCCGTTCACGCACGACTGGCCCGTGCCGCACGATCCGCACGTTCCGCCGCAGCCATCGTCACCGCAGATGCGACGCTGACAGTCGGGCGTGCATCCGTCGTGAGTCACATCGAGTGGAACGACGTTGTCATCGGTCGGGCCGGAGTCGCTCGGGCCCGCGTCGAACGTCGTGGTCACGCAATGCAGGGTGACCCGATCGCACGTCTGACCCGCAACGCACGCGGGTGAGCACGTGGTCGCGACATCGAGCGTGTCGGTCGCATCGGTGCGAACGACGTCGACTGGGCCGACGGGTGTGCCGCAGCCGGCGACGATGGCAATCCAGCAAAGCAGCGAGAACGAAACGAGCGCGGCCGTCGCGCTTCTCGACTCGTTCGACGCGCGCGCTACTGACATGCGGTCGCGCTCGGATTGCGGGTGCAACACGCGACCGCGTTGGCCCGCTGATTGGCGCAGTTGTTCTGCGCACGCGTGGCCGAGAGAGCAGGGTCGGTCATTCCGTCGCCGCCGCACACCGTGTTGTCGATGCTGCAGTTGAAGTACGCGACGGCCTCCGCGTAGCACGCGCTGCTCGATTGAGCGCTGAGCGTTGCGCGGCATTGATCGCGTTCGGACTGCGTCGGCGGCGTGTCGTTGGGACACGGCGAGGTTCGACTGCACGGATCGGTGGCGCACGCGGTCGCTGAGATTCCGAGAGCGATAGCGAGCCACACCATTCGATTGCGATTGCTCATGCTGCGAGTCTCCTTGATTCGATTCCGTCGACCGACGCGTCGCGCGTCGCGAGCTACATCGACGCGCACATCGCGCCGCACATCCCCGAGACGGGCACATTGGATTGCAAACAGCCCGCGATGCCGACGAAGCGGTTCACACTCGCGAAGTCCGTCTGCGTCTCGCGCCAGCCGCGATAGAAGCCGCAGCCGCTCGAGTGCTCGATGCTGCTGTCGGTGATGAACGGCGCCGATGGCGCGGCGTTGTCGTCGAGGAACATCACGACGCTGCAGAGCGCGGAGATGTCACCCGAGCCGGGGCGGTATTCGCAGATGCCGCGCGTCGAGCTGTCCGCGCCGGCGTATGCAATGACCGCGTTCGTGATCGACGTGCGTGGGTCGACGACGTAGTTGAAATACAACCCCTGCCAGTCGCCGGGCGCGGGTGAGTCCGCCGCCGAAGTGAACGTGATCGGCGCCGTGGCCGTGCCGTTCGCGACGAGAACGCCCTGCGGCGCATGCGTCGATCCGACCAGATGCGAGTCGACGTACAGCTGACTGCTTCCGGAGGTCTGTCGTTCGAAGCGAAGTGTCACGCCCGGCTCGATGGTCAGCGTTGCGGCCGGCGTTTCCGTGCGGCCGTCGCCGACGCGAATTCGAGTTCCGCTTCCGGTGCCCGTTCCGACCCGATACGGGATGCCGCGGTTGCGGATCGTCGCATCGCGGGTGATGGGCTCGTCGTTCAGGTACACGGCGGCCGTCGTCGACTGGAGGAGGAACTGGTCGTCGCCGTTGCCCGTGTACGCGCCGGTCGGCAGATTCGTCGCGTACTGCGCGGCGAGATAGACCGGCTGCGTACCCGAAGCGGTGACCGTGAGATCGGCCGACGCGGCGTCGAATCCGGTGTGCTGCATGAACACGCCGAGCCCTGTCGAACCGCGAACGGTGACGTGCTCGACGCGAAGAATGTCGACCGGTACATCGGTCTGATTGCGCGCAACGAGCGTCGCACCTACGAAGTCGGCGCTCGTCCCCGTCGTCGTGGTGCCTCCGCCCTCGAGCGTCGCGTACGCGAGGTTCGCCGTCGCGGGGGCCCATACCTGGAGCGAACCCCACGCCTGCGAGGCATCGCGGCGCTCGAATCGAATCGGTTGCGTTGCGGTGCCGCGCGCGATCAGCCCGCGCGAGTCGTCGTCGACGACGAGGGAAGCATCCGGCGCCAGGCGCACGGTCGCGCACGGAGAGATCGTCAGCGCGATTCCCGTACGCACGGTGACCGTCGACGTGACGTCGTGCGGGCCGGGGCCCCATGTCTCGTCCGCGGTGATGAATCCGGAATGCGCGACAGCGGTTCCGCCCGTCGGGCAGGTCGTCATCATCTGTTGCGGCGGTGGCGGACATCCCGCGCTCAACACTGCAGCGAAGGCCGTTGCGTACGCGAACAACGAGTGATGATTCATCCGCGGAAGATGCCGCGCGTTTGGCGCTTCGAACCATGGGCAGTTTGATCTACGTTCGCG
>CBIHQZ010001153.1:0-2804 GCA_966212315.1 uncultured Myxococcales bacterium | reverse complement strand
CCGCCGGGCCCCAATGCAGCGCGAGGACACATTCGTGACCAATGCTCAGCGCTGCCGCGCGCCCCTCTCCCTCCGACGCCACCGCGTTACATGCGCAGCGCAGGCGTCGTCGAGAGAGGGGCTCGAAGGAGGTTGCGTGTGAGTTGAACTGCAGACGTCGCGAGTGCGGCGGGCTGAAGCGTGTGCAGGGCTTCGGCAAGTGAAGGGCCGACATGTTGATCGCGCCGCGTGCCGCGCTCGCCACGCAATGCCCGTCGCAGCACTTCACCGACAGCGCCCCCGCCCGCGCCCCGCCACGCCAGCGCCCGCGCCCCGCCACCATCGTTCCAGCCCCTCTTTCGACGATGCCTGTGTTCGCGCGCGACGCGGTGGCATCGGAGGGAGAGGGGCGAGCGGTAGCTGGGGTGAGGTCAGTCACACGCCCTACGGCGTCATCCCCTGCTGCCGCCGCACTGTCGACACGACCGAGCGCGCGTACTGTTCCCAGAACCACGGTGGCATCTGCGCGCCGGTCGCGGGGCCGGTGGGAATCGTGACTTGCACCGGCACCGACGTCATCGGCAGCGACGAGAGCGCAGCCGCGCCGTTGCTGAAGTACGGCTCGTTGCCGACGGTCGTGAGCGCCGCGCCGTAGCGGAAGTACGCGGAGTGATCCACCGACGTCATGTCGCCGCCGTTCGTGTACCAGGGCGATCGCACCGTCGTGACACTCGCGCCGCGCGAGGCCCATGGCGCATCGCCGACGGTGAGTTCCGCAGCACCGGCGTCGAAGTAGGGGTTCGCGGGCGATACGGTCGTGGCAGCAGCGCCGTTCGTGAAGAGCGGGCTGTTGCCGACGGTGAGTGCGGCGGCACCGTTGGAGTAGAGGTTCTCCGGCAGCGCTTGCGCTGCGACCGATGCATTCGCGGCGACGATCACGCTACCGACGAGCAAGCCATGGAAGAGAGTGCGCATGGAAACCTCCGCGGGCCGCGATCGAAACGGCGCTCAACCGAGTGTTCGCAAAAAGCGAACCGCGTGCGCGTATCCGGAATCTTCATCGACCTCGTCGGCTCCGTGATCCGTCGATCGCTGCCGCGGACCTCGGCGTTACCGCGCGAATGCCTTCGGATCGATCGCCTCGCCGTTGTATCCGCCCGCGACCGACGCCGCGTACGCCTTGGCGACCGTCTCTGCCGGCAACCCGATCGAAGGATCCATCGAGAGCGCGACCAGCGTCTCGCGCACCCACGGAGGGCGCACCGCGTTCACGCGAATGCCGCGCGGCGCTTCGAACGCGGCCGACATGACGAACGACTCGAGCCCGCCGTTGACCAGCGACAAGGCGGCACCGCCCGGCATCGGCTGGCGTGAGAGCACGCCCGTCGTGATGGTGATCGATCCGTTGTCGCGAACGTGCGCGAGGCCCTGACGGATCACGTTCACCTGGCCGAGAAGCTTGCTGCGAATCGCCGCGGCGAGATCGTCGTCGGTGAGGTCCGACAACGCGCGAAAGATCCCGTTGCCCGCGCAACAGACCACCGCGTCGACGTCGGTCACCGTGCGGTAGAGCGCCGCGATGCTCGCCGGCTCGTCGATGTTCACCTTCACGCCGCTGCGTCGCGACGCGCGGACGACATTGTGTCCCTGCGCGGCCAGTGTGTCGGCAACGGCGAGCCCGATCGTTCCGGTTGCGCCGATCACGATGATCTTCATTCGAACTTCTTCTCACGGAGCGTTCGCGCGCGACACGCATCGCGCGCGGTCGCGCTTCGTTTCGGCAGAAGGGTGGCGGACGCCGCCGATCCGCCATGGCGGACCGCCAGTCGAGCCTTGCAACGTGGCGAGAGCATTGACCCCCACATGGCGGCCTACCGCGTGCGTAGCGATTCCCTGCCGTCGATCGACCGGCGGCAGAAGGAGACTCACGTGACGACCGCGAACGTATTCGAAAGCATCCGCGACTTCCGTTTCGAGCCAGCTCAGTGGCTCTGGTGTTTGCATTGCGAACGCTTCTTCCAAGGCCGCGACGCACGCGCCGACGCGCTCGGCGGGCAGCAAGCGTGCGCGTTCGACGAGTGCACCGGCGCGGGCTACTGCGTCGCGATCTTCGACTGGGATCACTGGCCGATGGGCGATGCCGAAGCGATGCTGCGCTGGCCGGCGGAACGCGATCTGCGCCACGGGCTGGTGACGCGCGCATGGGACGACGCGCGCGAGAGCGAGTACCTCGCGGGCGATGAAGCGTCCCCGGCGTTGCTCGGAGTGGGCCGCGCGTTGAACCAGGACATCGAGCGGCGCGACGAGATTCTGGGGATCTACTCGCGCGAGGACATCGAAGACGTCACGCCGTTCCGCGACCTCGACGTGGTGCGGCTCGAGCGACTCGTCGAAGAACGCTTCATCCCGTGCGGTCGCGTGATCGAGAAGGGTCCGTCGGCCGAGGAAGCGCTGGCGTTCATGACGCGGTTCCCGTGCGTGCGCGCCGATGGATACGCGGTGCACGTCGCGCGGTCCGACTATCGCGTCACGATCGACACGATGCGATGCGAACTCGACACGGTGCCGCCGGCGCGTCGCGAGGAGCTGACGGTGGCGTTTCGGGAGGCGTTCGAATCGGGTGCGGAGTTGATCGCGAACGACGAGTTGTTGTTCGCGTGGTGGGATTGAGGGGCCAGGCGCGTTGAGTGGCGCGGACCTCGCCGCCCGCTGCCGCCTCACCATTGGTCACGAATGCGCGCGCGGGCGCTCTCTGAGCCCACGCCAGTCGCGTCGCGACTGTCCTCTCCCCTAGGAACGCGGAGCCATAGTCACGAAAGTGTCCT